>JAXDLV010000032.1:0-13979 GCA_034666445.1 Chloroflexota bacterium
GACCTGCTCGACACCGGCCTCGCCGGTCGGGCGCGCACGGTATCGGTGCCGGCGCGACGGGTGGGGCAGGTGATCCGGGACGGGGAGGTCGTGGACCGCGCCGCGGTCGACGACGGTGGCGACGACATCGAGTCGGAGCTGCTGCTGCGCGCCGACATCGCGACCTTCCGGCTGATCTCCCGGCCCGGCCAGCCCTCCTCGGCACGCCTGGTCTGCAATGCCCAGGCTCCCGGCGGGACCCCCCACGAGGTGGACACGCGGGGCGCGCTCGCCCGGGTGCTGGCTGGCGCGGACGCCGCCGGGTACGAGTACCACGTTGGCGTGGAGATCGAGTTCTTCCTGTTCCCCGCCGCGGCCGCCGGGCCTTCGCGCCGCGGCGATGACCGCGCGGCGCGGCTGGACCTGGACCCCGGCGCCGCCCGCCAGGTGGAGGCCGACATCGTCACCGGCCTCGAGGCGTTGGGCGTCGAGATCGAGTCCGGCCACCACGAGCTGCAGAGCAGGCAGCACCACATCAGCCTGCCGATGCAGCCGGCGATGGCCGCCGCCGACGCCATCGCCACGCTCAAGCCCGCGGTCAAGGAGATCGCCGCACGCCGCAACCTGGCGGCCAGCTTCATGCCCAAGCCGCGGAACAACGCCCCCTCCTCGGCGATGCACGTGCAGCAGGTCCTTTTTGGGGTGGCGCCGGGGGCGGAGGACCTCCGCCCGGTCTCCCGCGCCGGTGGCAGCGCGCCCACCAACGCCTTCCATGGCGCCGGCCCCGACGGGCTGTCCCCGCAGGCCCGCTGGTTCATCGCCGGCCAGCTCCACCACGCCGCCGCCCTGTGCGCGGTGGTCGCCCCGCTGGTGAACTCCTACAAGCGGCTGCTGTCGCCCGGCGAGGAGATGGTGTCGGGGTGGGGCCGGCAGGCGAGGAGCGTGGTGCTGCGGGTGGTGGCAGGGCCGGACGGCCAGGACACGAGGCTGGAGCTGCGCCTGCCGGACGCCAGCAGCAACCCTTACCTGGCGTTTGCCTCGATGCTCGCCGCGGGGCTCGATGGCATCCGCGAGGAGCTCGAGCCCGAGCCCGCGATCGACAGCCCGGCCACGCGCACCGGCCAGGACCTCACCTACCGGCGGCCGCTGCCGGCCACCCTCGGGGAGGCGCTCGTCTTCATCCGCCACGACGCGGTTCTGGAGAAGGCCGTGGGGGCGGAGCTGCTCACCCATTTCACCCGCGCCAAGGACATTGAATGGGCGGAGTACAGTCGGCAGGTGACCCAGTGGGAGCTGGACTCATACCTGCACAGCTACTGACGGAGGCTTACCTATGAAGCAGGAATCCTCAGAGTTCACCTCGGCCGACGTGCCGCGGTTCTTCGACCAGCTGCTGGAGATCGACATGCGCCAGACGGCAGCCCGGCTGGAGGCGGCCAGCGACCGCATGCAGGAGCTGGCGGCGCGTATCCCCGACACCCGCAGCGGTGACGCCGAGTGGAACGCCAAGGAGGTCCTGGCCCACGTCGCGGTGCTCTCGCGGGCATACGGGGTGTTCGCCTACATGATCGCCAACGGCCGGCTCCGGGAGATGGACCTCGGGGCAATCATCAGCCAGCGGGACGCCTACGGCGAGGAGCTCGCCGCCCGGCCCATCCCGGAGATCGTCGCCGAGGCGGTCAAGCAGCACCAGCGCACCCTCAAGTTCATGGCGTCGGCCACCACCGAGCAGTTCAAGACGCGGGCGAAGACGGAGCACGGCGACATCCCCGTCGACCACATCCTGCGCCTCCCGCTGGTGGTCCACCTCGAGGACCACCTCGACCAGATCGAGCGGCTGCTGGACGGCGCGGCCGGGGCCGGGGACGGCGCGGCGATCACCGAGCCGGCGGACGCCCTCCAGGCCTGACGGTGCGCTACCAGCAGATCGACCACGTCGGTATCGCCGTGGCCGACCTGGAGGCCGGCATCGCCCGCTACCGCGAGCTGCTGGGGGTCGAGCCGAGCGTGCGCAAGCGGATGGAGAAGGATGGCATCGACGCCGCCATGATCGACCTCGGCACCACCCACGTCGAGCTGATCGCGCCGGTCGGCCCCACGTCGACGATCGCGGGCTTCCTGGAGAAGCGCGGCGAGGGCATGCACCACGTGGCCTACCGGGTCGACGACATCCGGGCCGCGCTGGCTGAGCTGCGGGAGGCGGGGGCGCGCCTGCTCGATGAGGAGCCACGCGTCGGGGTGATGGGCCACCTGGTCGCCTTCGTTCACCCGCGGTCCTTCACAGGGGTGCTGACCGAGCTGGTCGAGGCCGGGTGACCGCCGACGCGTCCCACCGCTGGGACGCCGGCAGCTACGACCGCGTGGCCGACCCCCAGGTGCGCTGGGGCGCGGCGGTGATCGACCGCCTCGAGCTCAATGGCGACGAGCGCGTCCTCGACGCGGGCTGCGGCTCGGGACGCGTCACCGAGGCGCTGCTGGCCCGGCTGCCGCGGGGGTCGGTGGTGGCGGTCGACGTCTCCGACGACATGCTTGCCGAGGCGCGGCGGCGGTTCGAGGGCGAGCCCCGCGTCGAGCTGCTCCACCGCGACCTCGTGGAGCCCCTCGCCATCGAGCCGGTGGACGCCATCCTGTCGACCGCCACCTTCCACTGGATCGACGACCACGATGCCCTGTTCGCCAACCTCGCCGGGGTGCTCACGCCGGGGGGCGTGATGTCGGCGCAGTGCGGCGGCGAGGGCAACCTGGCGGCCGTGATGGAGCTGCTCCCCGGCGCCGGCGACGACCGCGCCGTAACCTACGCCAGCGCCGCCGACACCGCCGCCCGACTAGCGGAGGCGGGCTTTGTGGACGTCGAGACCTGGCTCCAGCCCGAGCCGACGCCGTTCATGGACCCTGCCCGGTTGCGCGAGTTCCTGCGCACCGTGATCCTGCGGATGTACGTGCAGCAGCTGGAGCCCGATGACGCCGACGCCTTTGTCGAGAACGTGGCCGCGCGGGTGCCCAACCAGACCCTCGACTACGTCCGCCTCACCCTCCGCGCCCGCCGCGCGAGCGGCACGTGAACTAGCCTTTCGCATGGCTACCCCGGCGTCCGGCGACCCCGACGGGGAGAGGGAGGTCCTCTCCGAGTCGGGCCTCCCCCTCAAGCCCCACTACGAGGCCGCAGACCTTCCGCCTGCGGAGCCGCCGCCCGGCGAGTACCCGTACACCCGCGGCGTGTACCCGGACATGTACCGTGGCCGGCCCTGGACGATGCGCCAGTACGCCGGCTTCGCCACGGCGGCGGAGTCCAACCGTCGCTACCGCGCCCTGCTCCAGGCCGGCCAGACGGGGCTGTCGGTGGCGTTCGACCTGGTCACCCAGATGGGGTACGACTCCGACGACCCGATCGCCGAGGGCGAGGTCGGCAAGGTCGGAGTCGCCATCGACTCGCTGGCGGACATGGAGACGCTGATGTCGGAGATCCCGCTCGACACGGTGTCCACGTCCATGACGATCAATGCCCCGGCCGCCGGCCTGATGCTGCTCTACCAGCTGACGGCGGAGAAGCAGGGCGTGGCCGGCGACAAGCTCAGCGGCACGATCCAGAACGACATCCTCAAGGAGTACGCCGCCCGGGGGACGTACATCTTCCCGCCCGAGCCGTCGATGCGGCTGGTCACCGACACCTTTGCGTACTGCGCCGAGCACATGCCACGCTGGAACACCATCTCCATCAGCGGTTACCACATCAGCGAGGCCGGGGCCACGCCGATGCAGGAGCTGGCCTTCACCCTGGCCAACGGCATGGCCTACGTCGACGCGGCGCTCGCGGCGGGCCTGGAGATCGACAAGTTCGCCCCCCGGCTGTCCTTCTTCTTCAACTGCAAGATGGAGTTCTTCGAGGAGGTGGCCAAGTTCCGCGCCGCCCGCAAGATCTGGGCCTCGCTGATGCGCGACCGCTACGAGGCCAGCGACCCCCGGTCGATGATGCTGCGCTTCCACACCCAGACGGCGGGCTCCTCGCTCACCGCGCTGCAGCCGTACAACAACGTCGTGCGCACCGCCGTCGAGGCGCTGGCCGCGGTGCTCGGTGGCACGCAGTCGCTGCACACCAACAGCTTCGACGAGGCGCTCGCCCTGCCCACCGAGTTCTCGGCGACGCTGGCGCTGCGCACCCAGCAGGTGATCGCCCACGAGACCGGCATCACACCTGTGGCCGACCCGCTCGCGGGCAGCTACCTGGTGGAGGCGCTCACGGCGGAGATGGAGGCCGGCGCCCGCGCCCTGATCGGCGAGATCGACGAGCGCGGCGGCTCGGTGAAGGCAATTGAGTCGGGCTGGATGCAGCGCCAGATCGCGGACTCCGCCTACCACTTCCAGCAGGCGGTGGAGCGCGGCGACCGGGTCATCGTCGGCGTCAACCGATTCCAGTCGAAGGACGAGGCCGATGTCGAGATCCAGCGCGTGACCCCCGAGCAGGAGGAGGAGCAGCGCCGGCGGGTGGCCAGGGTGCGCGCCGACCGCGACAACGACGCGGTGGCCCGCAACCTCGACGCGCTCGAGCAGGCCGCCCGCGGCGAGGACAACGTGCTGGTCTCGATGAAGCAGGCGTTTGCGGACTACGCCACCATCGGCGAGGTCTACGGCAGGCTCCGGGACGTCTGGGGGAGGTACCGGCCCCGGGCCGAGGTCTAGACCAGGCGCGAGGGCCGAGCCCATCCATATTGATGGGATTTCTCCAAGGTGCCGGTGCTGGTACAACATTTCCGGACTTCCTGACGGCAGCTGAGGACACTGGAACCACGCCCCCTCCAAGGGGTTGACCCAGCGCCCTGCCGGGGTCCACCGGCGAAAGGAAGCAATGATTTGAACCCGCCGACCGCTGCCCGCGTCCTCGTGGCGGAGGACAACGACATGAACTACGAGCTGATCAGCGACGTCCTCGAGATGCGGGGCTTCGACGTGCTGCGCGCCGCTGACGGGGAGGAGGCCCTCAGGCTGGCGCGGTCCGAGCCGTTCGCCGCCCTGGTCCTGGACCTGCACATGCCCAAGCTCAGCGGCAGCGACCTCCTCGACAGGCTGCGGGCCGACGCCGCCACGCGGGACGTCAAGGTGATGATCCTGACCGCCGACGCCATGAACGGCGTGCGCGACAGGCTGCTCAGCGCGGGGGCTGACGCGTTCATGACCAAGCCCTTTCACATCGCCGACTTCGTCACCGAGCTCCAGGCGCTGATCGTATGAGGATGCGCGGCTCCCTCCGCCGCCAGGCACTGGCACTCCTCTGCGCCGCCACGGCGCTGCTGGTCGCGAGTGGCGGCGCCACCACCTACCTGACCGCACAGGTGGACGAGGCCTCCGCCCGCGCCACCGACTCCGCCGGGATCCAGGTCGCCCTGGAGGACATCACCGTCGGCATGGTCGACCAGGAGACCGCGCTGCGCGGGTACCTGTTGACCCGTGACCCGCTGTACCTTGAGCCATTCGACCGGGCCCGGGTGGCGGTGGCTTCTCATGAGACGGAGGTGGAGGCCGAGCTCCACGACCCGGCGACACGCGAGGCCTATTACCGGATGAAGTCCGCCGCGGTCGCCTGGCAGACCCTGGCCGGGAAGCAACTGGTCGCGTTCGACGCCGACCCGGCCGGCTTCCCGGTGCCCGCCTCCATCGCCGACGCCAATGGCGCCTTCGACCGCTTCCGCAGCGAACGCAACGGGCTGGAGGAGACGGCCGAACAGAAGCTGGTCACCGCCCAGTCAGACCTGCGGGCAAGAGCCAGCATGCTGCCCTGGGTGCTCGGCGGGATGTCCGCCTCCGTGCTGCTCATGGTCGCGGTGCTGGGCGCGTTGATCTTCCAGCTCATCCTCCGGCCGGTTCGGCGCCTGACCACTGCTGCCGCGGACCTCGCCGTCGGTAAGGCCGCCGAGATCACCGACCTGCACCGCGGCGACGAGGTGGGCCAGCTGGCGCGGTCGCTCAACGAATGGAGGGAGGCCTCGCTGGACACCCGTCGCATCGTCTCCGCCATGGCGGAGATGGGCGGACGGGTGGAGATGCAGGAGATCCTCGACCTGGGCGTGCAGAGCCTCGCCGAGATCACCCACGCTGAGGAGGTCGTTGTCACCATGGTGGATGGCGACGACTTCTGGTCCGCCGCATCCCTCACCGGCACCATCCAGTTCTCAGGCAACATGACCGACAATCCCACCCCGGAGCTGCAGGAGGGATCTGTCACCTCCGTCTCCATTGTCGACATGACGGCCGGCATGCCGCCTGAGATCCGCGAGATGGCGTCCCGCTTTGGACCGTCGTTGATGATGCCGATGACAGCGGCGGGCGAGCTGCTCGGTTTTGTCGCGGTCTCCCGGCTCAAGGGCCGGGAGGATTTCACCTCGGCCGAGGGCCAGCACGCCGAGATCATGGTGCCGTTCATCGCGGCGGCCATCCGCGTGGCCCGTACCTACGACCAGCTTCGCGACGCCAGCATGGCGAAGTCGCGCTTCCTGGCGGTCATGAGCCACGAGCTGCGAACGCCACTGAACTCGATCCTCGGCTTCTCCCAGGTGCTGGCCGCCGAGGAGTTCGGCCCGCTGAACCAACGGCAGTCGCGCTACGTCGGCAACGTCGAGAAGAGCGGGAGGCGGCTGCTGGACCTGATCAACGACGTCCTCGACCTCTCCAAGGTGGAGGCCGGCAAGCTGGAGTTCGACATCGAGGACTTCCCGGTCGACAGCGTGATCGCGGAATGCGTGGCCGAGGTCGGCCCGCTCACGGCGGCCAAGTCGCTCGTGGTCACATCCGCCCCGGGGATCGACCTGGTCGCGCGGGCAGACCGCCGCCGCCTTCGCCAGGTGGTGCTCAACCTGCTCTCCAACGCCATCAAGTTCACCCCCGACGGCGGGCAGCTTGCCGTGGCCGCGGCCCGGCAGGACGGAAGCGTGGCGATCATCGTCACCGACACCGGCGTCGGCATCCCCGCCGCCATCCAGGGGCGCATCTTCGAGGAGTTCATCCAGGCCGACTCGGGCCTCGTGCGCGAGCAGGAGGGCACCGGCCTCGGCCTGGCGCTCAGCCGTCGCCTGGCGGAGGAGATGGGTGGCAGCCTGACGGTGTCGAGCGCCGAGGGCGCGGGCAGCGCGTTCACCGTGACGGTGCCGTCCGCGGTAATCGACGAGACCGGCTCCAGCGGCCCGCTCGTGGTCGTGGTCGACGACGACCGCGACAACCGCGAGCTCCTGGTCACCATCGTCGAGGAGGTGGGCGGCCACGCAGTTACCGCCGCCACCGCGGTGGAGGGCCTCAACGCCGTCCGCCGGCACCATCCCGCGGCCGTGCTGCTGGACATCCTCTTCGACGGCCCCGAGGGCTGGGACGTGCTGGAGACGCTGAAGCGCGACCCGGCCACCCGGGGCATCCCGGTGATCGCCGTGACGGTCCTCGACCGCGTGCCCGCCCGCTACAGGGACATGCTCGACGGCTACTTCAGCAAAGCCATCGAGCGGGCGCCTCTGATCGCCCGGCTACGGGAGCTGATCGAGCCCCCGGCCGTGGCTGAGGCCGTCTGATGGCGGCGCTGCCCCTGGTCCTGGTGGTCGACGACGAGCCCGTCAACCGCGAGCTGCTGGAGGCCTACCTGGAGCGACTCGACTGCGAGGTCATCACCGCCGTCGACGGCGCCCAGGCGCTTGCCCTGGTGGAGGCTCGGCCGCCGGACGTGGTCCTGCTCGACGCCATGATGCCCCGCGTCGACGGCTTCGAGGTCTGCCGCCGCCTCAAGGCCGACCCCGCCACCCGGCTGATACCGGTCGTGATGGTCACCTCGCTCAACGACGTCGGCGACCGCGTCCGCGCGCTCGACGCGGGCGCCGACGACTTCCTGGCCAAGCCGGTGGACCGCGTCGAGGTGCTCGCCCGGGTCACCTCGCTGATCCGCCTCAAGCAGCTCTACGACAGGTTGGATGGCGCCGAGGCGGTGATCTTCGCCCTGGCGAGCGCGGTCGAGGCCAGGGATGCCCACACCGAGCGCCACACGGAGCGCGTCGCCGAGTGGGCCGCCCGCCTGGGGGAGGCCGCCGGGATGTCCGGCGAGGACCTCGAGGACCTCCACCGCGCCGCCATGATCCACGACATCGGCAAGATCGGCGTCCCCGACGCCGTGTTGTTCAAGGCGGGCAAGCTCGATGACGCGGAGTGGGAGGCGATGAAGCGCCATCCTGTGATCGGCGAGCAGATCGCCCGGCCGCTGCGCTCGACGGTCGGCCTGACCCAGGTCATCCGCCACCACCACGAGCACTTCGACGGCAGCGGCTACCCGGACGGGCTGACCGGCGCGGCCATCCCGCTGCCGGCGCGGGTCGTGGCCATCTGCGACGCCTACGACGCGATGACCAACAACAGGCCGTATCGCGACGGGATGCCGCTGGCGCGGGCGATCGAGATCCTGCGTGAGGGCGCGGGCACCCAGTGGGACCCGCGGCTGGTCGACCTGTTCCTCAACCTGCTCGCCTCCGCGCCGGCGCCGGCGACGGCGACGGTGGAGCCAGCGCTCGCGGCCTGACGGGGCGGGGCCTACCCTCCGCCGCTGCTGAGCTGCAGCGCCGCCAGCCCGCCCAGCGCGATCAGCAGGGCAAGCACGTTGAGCATCGTGGGGAACGTCATCATGACCGGCGCCCGCAGCGACTTCTCCTTGACCACCTGCTCGCGCTTGAGCCGGAGCTCGTCGGCCTGGCCGGTGAGCATCAGCCGGAGGTCGGTCCCGCCCAGCGTCGTCGCCTGGCCCACGGCGGCGACCAGGAAGGTGAGGTCGTCGTTGTGGTTCTTGCGCAGCATCTCGCCCATCGCCACGTCCAGCCGCTCCTTCCGGATGCGGGTGTTCTCGAGGACGGTGTGGAGCTCCTCGGCCAGCGTCTCGTGCCCGAAGTACTCGACGTAGTACGAGATGCCGGCGTCGATCGTGCTGCGCTCCACGGCCAGCCCGATGACGTCCATGGCGAGCGGCAGGGCCCGGCTGATCGAGGTCTGCCGCAGCTCCGCGGCCCGCTTGATGGTCGAGTCCGGGGCCATGAACCCGACAACCGCGCCGCCGAGGACGGCGAGGAGGCCGATCAGGGGGCTCTGGAGGAGGACGGCGATGAGGATGCCAAGGATCGCGAAGAGCCCCGCCAGGCCAAGCTTCATCCGCGCGACGTCCTCGAGGCTGACCTCGTAGCCGGCGTCGGCGGCCTCGACCGAGTTGTACAGCTCGGTCTTGCGAATGATGTCCGTGATCAGGCCCGGCGCCGGCACCCGCCGCGTCTGGTCGCGCAGCCGCAGCACGGACTTGCGCGCCTTGGCGGCCTTGGCCCGCGGCGACTTCTTGCCGGTCTCACCGGGGAGCTGCGCCTCGTCGGTGTTGAGGGCCTTCTCCTTGCGGGTCCGGGCCCGGCCGCGGCCCAGGATCACGAAGATGGCGACCAGCACCAGCACCGCCAGGCCGACGACGACGACCAGCTCAGTGCTCATATGTCGATCCGGTCCAGCATCTGCCGGGTGATGACGCGGCTACCCCAGTTCATGAGGATGACGATGGCGAGGATGATGCCGCCGATGATGGTCGTGAACAGGGGCGTCACGAACGTGGGGGTTATGAAGTAGATGATCCCGATAAACGCGAACGGCAGGTAGGACACCACCGTGGCCGTGGTCCGGACCTGGCTCGTCACGGCCTGCAGCTCCTGGCGGCCGCGGATCTCAGCCTGGATCGAGTCGGCCAGGTTGCGCAGCAGGATGAACGTCTCCAGTCCGATGCGGTTGCCGATCGCCAGCGCCGAGGCGATCGTGTGCAGCTCGGGGTAGGGGAGCCGGTCGGCCCACAGCGAGAAGGCCTCCACCTCGTCCATGCGCAGCGACTGGGTCTGGCGATGGAGCGCGGTCAGCTCGCTGCGCAGGGGCTCGGCGAGGTTGGGCACCGTGGCCTCAAGGGCGTTGACGAAGTTGCGCCCGGCCGCGATCGCGCTGGCGATCAGGAGCAGGGCGTTGGGCAGCTGGAGGAGGAACTTCTGCTCGTAGGCCTTGCCCTTGCGGTAGACCGCGCCGTAGTGGATCACGGGCGGGATGAAGGCCGCCAGCACCATCAGAATCGGGTTGGAGAGCACCAGCAGGCCGATGCCCAGCCCGATCAGCAGGAAGCTGAGCTGGCGGTCGAGGAAGGAGCTCCACACGAAGACCTTGCCCTTGGCCAGCGGCCCGCGGTAGCCGCGCAGGATCGGCCCCGGCACCAGCCTGAAGACCACCTCCAGGAAGCTGTGGTAAGGCTCGACCTCCATCGCCCCGCCGCCCGTGTGGGCCGCGAAGGGGTCCACCTTGCGCTCGGCGATGACCGGTAGGGCGCTGGAGACGACCAGGTAGATCACCCCGAGGAACACCAGGATCACCGCAATCAGTGCCTGCATCAGCGCTCCGGGCTCCGCGTGGACGTTGGCATCAGTAGCGGTACGATACCGCGCTTTGATACAACCCCGCCATGAGCGCGGGGATCGGCAAATACGAAGTCGAGGGCACCATCGGCCGCGGGGCATCGGGCACCGTGTACCTGGCGATGAACCCCGACCTGGCCCAGCGGGTGGCAATCAAGGAGCTGGCGCCGGTGCTCGCCGGCGACCCGGCGTTCATCGATCGGTTCCGGGACGAGGCCCGGGTCATGGCCCGCCTCGACCACCCCAACGCCGTCAGGGTCTTCGACTTCCTGGAGCCGCCGCCCGCCGCCTACCTGGTGATGGAGTTCGTCGACGGCGCGTCTCTCCGCGAGGTGCTAAGCCTCAGCGGCCGCCTGTCCGGCGAGCAGGCCGCCGGCGTGCTCAAGGGGGCATTGCAGGGGCTTGGCCATGCCCACGGCCTCGGCCTGGTGCACCGTGACGTAAAGCCGGAGAACCTGCTCTGCGACCGCGAGGGAGTGAGCAAGCTGGCCGACTTCGGGCTGGCGATGCCGGCCGCAGGGGCGGGGCCGGGCGCGGCCGGCTTCCTCTCCGAGGGGACCCCGCTGTACATGAGCCCGGAGATGATCCGGGGCGAGCCGGTCGACCTGAGGAGCGACATCTACGCCTGCGGCGCGCTGCTGTTCGAGCTGCTCACGGGCCGCCCGCCCTACCGCGCCGACTCCGCCCTGGCCGTCATGCGCAAGCACCTGGAGGACCCCGTCCCCAGTGCCCGCCGGGTGGCGCGCGCGGTGCCCGCCGGCGTGGCGAAGGTGGCGGCCCGGGCGATGGCCAAGCTCCCCGCCGACCGCCACCAGACCGCCGGGGAGTTCCTCGCGGAGCTCGAGCAGGCCGCCAGCCGCGACTATGGCGCGGATTGGGAGTCCCGGGCGTCGATCAAGGCAGCGGTGGCCACCGCGATCGCCGCCGGCGCTCAGCCATAGCTTCATGGTCTATGACCCCGACCGCGGCCGGTCCGTCCTTTTCGGCGGGCAGGGCGCCAACGAGCTGGTGGCGGAGACCTGGGAGTGGGACGGGACGACCTGGCTGCGGATGTCGCCGGCGCACTCGCCGTCGCCACGCACCGAACGCACCATGGCCTACGACGCCGGCCGCAAGCAGACCGTCCTTTTCGGCGGCGGAATCCCCGGCAACACGCTCCGGGACACCTGGCTCTGGGACGGGCGCGACTGGACGGAGGTCAGCCCGGCGGTGTCCCCGGCCGCCCGGAATGGCGCCCAGATGGCCTATGACGCCGCCATTGACCGGGTGGTGCTCTTCGGCGGGGCGGTGACCCGCGGGGTGCTCAACGACACCTGGACCTGGGATGGCGCCAGCTGGGCCCAGCTCGCGCCGCCGGCCTCGCCGCCAGGTCGGTTCGGGCAGATGATGGCCTATGACAGTGATCGCCGGCAGCTGGTGCTGTTCGGCGGCCGGCTGCCGGACAACACCCGTTTGCGAGACACCTGGGAGTTCGATGGCTCGGGCTGGCGCGAGGTCAAGCCATTGACCTCGGCGCCGGCCGGCTTCGACGGCGTGATGACATACATCGCGGCGTCCAGGCGCATGATGCTGGCCAACGAGTTTGGCTCGACCGTGGTGGACGAGTTTGCCTGGGACGGCACCAACTGGTCCGAGCTGGGCACCGTCTCCACACCAACCCAGAGGATCGGGCCGGCGATGGTCTATGACAGCCGGCGAGGTCGGATCGTGCTCTTCGGCGGCAGCTCGGGTACACCCGTCGGCGATACCTGGGAGGCCAACGCCTGCGGCGGGTAGCATGTTCGCCATGGCCAAAGCGGTTCAGCCCAAGCCGAATTCCGCCACGCGGCGGGAGGTGACGGCGGGCGAGAGGCGCATCAACGTCCTGCGCAAGCGTCGCCATGATGCGATCCAGGGTGACTCCGACGGGCTCAAGAAGCAGCACGAGAAGGGCAAGCTATCCGCGCGGGAGCGGATTGACAAGTTCCTCGACCCGGGCAGCTTCGTCGAGTTCGACACCTTCGCGCTGCACCGCAACCAGAACTTCGGCATGGCCGACAAGCGCATTCCCGGCGACGGCGTGGTCACCGGCTACGGCACGATCGCCGGCCGCCAGGTGGCGGTGTTCTCGCACGACGCGACCGCCTTCGGCGGCTCGCTGGGCGAGGTCTTCGCCGAGAAGGTGGTCAAGATCATGGACTGGGCCGAGAAGGTCGGCTGCCCCTGCGTCGGCATCAACGACTCCGGCGGGGCGCGGATCCAGGAGGGCGTGGTCTCGCTCGCCGGCTATGCCTACATCTTCAAGCGCAACGTCGACGCCAGCGGCGTGATCCCCCAGCTCTCCCTGATAGTCGGGCCGTGCACCGGCGGCGCCGTGTACAGCCCGGCGATGACCGACTTCATCTTCATGACCAAGGGCGTCGGCTACATGTTCATCACCGGCCCGGACGTCATCCGCGTCACCACCGGCGAGGAGGTCGGCTTCGAGGAGCTCGGCGGCGCCGAGGTGCACAACCTGAAGTCGGGCGTCGGCCACTTCCTGGCCGAGACGGAGAAGGAGGCGTTCGCGCAGATCCGCGACCTGCTCTCCTACCTGCCCCAGAGCAACCGCGAGAAGCCGCCCTTCGTCGCCACCAAGGACCCCGCGGACCGGATGGACAAGGAGCTCCAGACGGTGGTGCCCGACAGCTCGGGCGTCCCGTACGACATGCACGACGTCATCCGCCGGGTCTTCGACGATGGCAGGTTCCTCGAGATCCAGCCGTACTTCGGCGCCAACCTGCTCACCGGCTTCGCCCGCCTCGGCGGGCACTCGGTCGGCGTTGTCGCCAACCAGCCCAAGTCCGGAGCCGGCGCGCTCGACATCGACGCCTCGGTCAAGGGCGGACGCTTCGTGCGCTTCTGCGACGCGTTCGGCATACCGATCATCACGTTCGTCGATGTCCCCGGTTTCCTGCCCGGCACCGCGCAGGAGTACGGCGGCATCATCCGCCACGGCGCCAAGCTCCTCTACGCCTACTGCGAGGCGACCGTTCCCAAGCTGACGGTGATCACCCGCAAGGCCTACGGCGGCGCCTACGACGTCATGTCCAGCAAGCACATCGGCGCCGACTTCAACGTCGCCTGGCCGTCGGCGGAGATCGCGGTGATGGGCCCCCAGGGCGCGGTCAACGTTATCTTCCGGCGCGAGATCCAGGCCGCCGAGGACCCCAAGGTGAAGGCCAAGGAGCTGGTCGACGACTACGTCGTGAAGTTCGCCAACCCCTACTTCGCCGCCGAGCGGGGGTACATCGACGACATCATCGAGCCCCAGCAGACCCGGCCCCGCCTGATCTCAGCCCTCAACGCGCTGCAGAACAAGCGCGTTCGCCGCCCCAAGCGCAAGCACGGCAACATCCCCCTCTAGGGGGCGATCAGCCCGGCACCGACGCGGCGTCTCGGTTGGGGAGGAGCCACCCCGGCAGCGGGGAGCCGTCGACGACGTGGTCGACCAGCAGGCGGGCAGCCTCGAAGGCGAAGCCCATGCCGTGGCCCGAGTAGCCTGCGCAGACGAAGTCTCCCGGCAGCCCGGGAACGGGTCCGACG
>JAXDLV010000033.1:0-15610 GCA_034666445.1 Chloroflexota bacterium
TCGACGTCCTGCAGTACTCCGACCGGACGTTCGCGCTCCACGAGGGCGGCAAGATCAGCGTGGTCTCCAAGGTGCCGATCAAGAACCGGGACGACCTGTCGATGGCCTACACGCCGGGCGTCGCCCGGGTATGCCGGGCAATCGCGGAGGACCCCTCCAAGGCCCGCACCCTGACGATCAAACGGAACATGGTCGCGGTGGTCACCGACGGCAGCGCGGTCCTCGGCCTGGGCAACCTCGGCCCCGAGGCCGCGCTCCCGGTGATGGAGGGCAAGGCGATGCTCTTCAAGGAGTTCGGCGACGTCGACGCCTTCCCGATCTGCCTCAACACGCAGGACATCGACGAGATCGTCGAGGCGGTGGAGCGCATCGCCCCCGTGTTCGGCGGCATCAACCTCGAGGACATCTCGGCGCCCCGCTGCTTCGCGGTGGAGGAGCGGCTGATCGAGTCCCTCGACATACCGGTGTTCCATGACGACCAGCACGGCACGGCCGTGGTGGTGATGGCGGCGCTGCTCAACGCGCTGCGCATTGTCGACAAGAAGCTGAGCGACCTCCGGGTGGTCGTCTCGGGCACGGGCGCCGCCGGGGTGGCGTGCACCCGGATGATGGTGGCCGCCGGGGTCCAGGACGTCATAGGCGTGGACCGCCACGGCGCCATCTACAAGGGCCGCGAGCCGCTCGACTCGGGGGTCAAGCGCTGGTACGCGGGCACCACCAACTACTACCGCCGGCAGGGCTCCCTGTCCGATGTGATCGCCGGAGCCGACGTCTTCCTCGGCGTCAGCGGGCCGGGCCTGCTGACCCCGAGCGACATCGCCAAGATGGCCGACCAGCCGATCGTGTTCGCCCTCGCCAACCCGGACCCGGAGATCCGTCCCGAGCTGACGGAGGGGCTGGTCGCGGTGATGGCCACGGGCCGCAGCGACTACCCCAACCAGATCAACAACGTGCTCGCCTTCCCGGGGATCTTCCGCGGCGTCCTCGACTCCGGCGCGCGCCATATAACCGAGACCATGAAGCTGGCGGCCGCCACCGCGATCGCCGACGTCGTCAGCCCCGAAGAGCTGAGCCCGGAGTACGTGGTCCCATCGGTGTTCAACCGCGCGGTCGCCCCCGCCGTCGCCCAGGCGGTGATGGAAGAGGCCAAGGCCGGCGGCCAGTTCCACCCAACGGAGGCCCCCGCCGACCCCCTCTACGGCTGACGCCGCGGCCCCGCTGTCGGGGCGCTAGGCGATGCCTCCCGCCGCCGCCGGCGGCGCCACCGCGACCTCGGTGCCAAGCACGGCCGGCCGGCCGAGGTAGAAGCCCTGGCCCAGGGTGATCCCGAGGTCGCGCAGGACCTCGAGCATCTCCTCGCTGTCGATACCCTCAGCGATCACCTGGGCGCCGCTGAACGAGGCGAACGTGCTGACGGCGTGGATCGCGGACAGCGGGCCCGGCTCGTCGCAGTGGCTGGTCAGGCTTCGGGCGATCTTGATGAACTCGGCGCCCGCCGCCGACAGCACCTCCAGGGTGCAGTGGCCGTCGCCGATGTCGTCCAGGGCAAACCGGAAACCCTCCGCCCGGTACTCCGCGAGCACCTCACGGAGACGGTCGAGGTCGGTGATCGCCTCGCGCTCGCTGATCTCCAGGACGACCTCGGAGGGGTCGCGGCCGGCCCATTTCAGCAGGAGCAGCATCTGGTCGACGTCGTGCACCGGGTCGAGCAGGGCGGACACGCCCACGTTGATGAAGAGGAGTGACCCCGGGGGCAGGTCATGGGCGCCGTGGACCGCGGCGCGGCGCCCCAGCCAGTCCATGTCGCGGCCGAAGCCCAGGCGCTGGGCGGCCACGAAGAGGTCCTCGACGCTGGCGCTGGCGCCGGCGCCGGCGGGCCGGGCCAGCGCCTCATAGCCAAACGGCACCCGCGTGTCGAGCGCGACGATGGGCTGGTAGACGGCAGCGAGGTCGCGCTCGGAGATCAGGTCCTCC
Source organism: Chloroflexota bacterium (assembly GCA_034666445.1). Lineage (GTDB taxonomy): Bacteria > Chloroflexota > Dormibacteria > DASZGP01 > DASZGP01 > JAXDLV01. The sequence goes on from JAXDLV010000033.1 coordinate 1,975, forward strand.
AGCCGCCGCGACCAGTTGGTGAAGGCGTCGCCCTCGGACACGGCGCTGGCCAGCATCGTCGAGCCGCCGCCCTCGCGCTTCGCCCGGAACAGCGCGGTGTCGGCGCGGCCAACGAGGCTCTCGGCGGTCTCCTGGCGGTTCCACGTCGCCAGGCCGATGGAGACCTTCTGGTCCGGGGTCAGGGCCCGCAGCCGCTGCACGGCGTCCTGGGCGCCCGCGACGTCCGACCCCGGCAGCATCACGGTGAACTCGTCGCCACCATACCGGGCGATCACGTCGACCTCGCGCAGCTCCGAGCGCCATGCCTCGGCCACCGACTGCAGCAGGAAGTCGCCGCGCTGGTGACCCCAGTCGTCGTTGAACGCCTTGAAGCTGTCGAGGTCGAGGACCGCCACCGACAGCGGCTCGCCCGACCGTCGCGCCCGCGCCAGCCCCTCGTCAAGGGCCTCGCTCCAGCCGCGCCGGTTGAGCACCCGCGTCAGCGGGTCGACGCGGACGAGGTCGGCAACGGCGCGCTCGGCGGCCTTGCGCTCGGCGATGTCGCGCACGATCGTCATCATTCGCCGCTGCTCAGGCCGGCCCAGTGACTTGACCACCACCTCTATGTCGGCCCGGCTGCCGTCCTTGGTCATCAGCTGGGTCTCGTAGTGGAAGGGCACGTCCGCGCCGGCTGCCCGCTGGATGCCACGCGCCACGAGCTCCTCGCGCAGGTCCTCCGGGGCCAGGGCGATCATGGAGTCCATCGCCACCAGCTCCGCGATGCTGTACCCGGTCAGGCGGGCGAAGGCCTCGTTGGCGAAGGTAACCCGGCCGGCCTCGGTGATGTGGACGCCCTCGCCCATGTCACTGAGCGCGTCCAGCAGCGATTGGTTGTGGGTGGTCTCGACGGCCAGCCGCTCGACCAGGTCGACGCGGTCCATGGCCGTCCCGATGAACGCCGCGAACGCCTCGATCGTGCGAACCTCGTCGATGCCGAAGAGCGGCGTGAAGGGCCCCGCCACCAGCACCAGCCACAGGCGGTCATTGCCGCTGATTACGGGGACGGCCATCCTCGCGACCGGGCGCCCGAGGAGGTGGACGCGTCCCTTGGCGTTCCTGACCCACGGCTGCGCCGCCATTTCCAGCGCCGCGCCGGCGTCCAGGCCCTGCGCGGCGAGCACCTGGCCGTCCGTCCGCATCAGCACTCCCGCGTCGGCCCCGAACAGCTGGATGGCACCGGCGAGGGCACGCTTACCAAGGAGGCCGCGGTCCGACGAGAACCGCAGCAGGTCCTCGGTGGCGCTGCGGAACGCCTGCTCCTCGCCGCGGCGCCACATGTGCCGGAGCCAGCGCGGCGGGGCGAAGCCCGCGGCCAGCAGAGGCAACGTGGCCAGCACGCTGAGCTGGTACACGACCAGGAAGGCGGGCGGGAAGGTGGTCGACTCCAGGGCCGCCACCGAGCTGGCGGCGATGACCATGGCCAGGACGAATACGATGCCGAGGTAGCCTGCCGCCATCGACCGCAGGCGCTTGCGCTGGACCGCCGGGCGGCTGCGCGACGCGATCCAGAAGCGGACCGCGGGCTCGGCGACGCAGGCGGACCAGCCGCCAATGACGGCAACCGCGGCCGCCATCCCGAGCGCGTAGCGCGAGGCGCCGAAGGCGACGCTCACGTACCCAACCAACGCGGCGCCCAGCAACCCCGCCATCGACAGGCGCCCGGCGCCCCGCGACAGCGGCAGGAAGCACGACCGGAAGCCCAGCAGCGCGGCGCCGGACGCCAGGAACGCCGTGAGGCTGATGTCCGCCAGCAACCAGTTCGGCTGGGCGAAGAGGTACTGCACCTGGCCGATCACGGAGGTGACCCCGAGCAGGCAGAAGGCCGCCGCGAGGAACGCCCGGTCCCGCCCCCGGTGGCGCAGGTAGCCGGCCATCGTGATGCCCCCCAGCGCGATGAAGCCGCACGTGACGACCCTCGCGAGGACCATTGCCAGCTCTGTCATGAGAAAGATGGTCCGAGCAATTCCCCCGATTGGGAGCGAACAGTTGTCAGAGTTACGTCACGGTAACTGTCACGTTTTACCCCTAAGATGCCGGGGTGGGCGAGGGGCCGGTGACCGGGATCGCGGAGATAGTGCTGTGGAGCCACGACATGGGCCGCAGCCGTGCGTTCTACAGCGACATCCTGGGGCTCTCCCCGATGGAGCAGCGGCAGGACATCGCGCCTCGGTTCCTGCTGGCGCAGGAGACGGGGGGCGTGCCCCAGATGATCGTGCTGGTTCCCCACCCCGAGCCGGCGACGGCGTTCCCGGCGGAGAAGCCACGCCGGCCGCTGCACCACATGGCATTCAGCGTCGCGGCGGACCGCTACGACGCGCTACAGGAGGCGTTCAGGTCCGCGGGCTACGAGGTCCGTGATGGCATCCACCCGGTGCTGACGGGCGTCCGGACCTTCTACGTCGACGACCCCGACGGCAACGAGGTGGAGATCATCGGCCCCGAGGCCTGACCCCAGGGGCGAGGCCCGATCACGACGGCCGGTGCCGCGATAGGCCCTGTTGGCGTGAACTTTGATGTATCTTTTTCCACAAGCACGTCGAGGGGGCTATCGCCGCCGGCAACGGCAAGGCCTTTTAGCCGCCTCCACTGAGCGCTTCAGACTCACGGAGCGTGCCCCGTTGGACTCTCGAGTCCCGACCAGCGCGCCCGTACCCACACAACACACACATCGAAAATCCTGCGGTTGAACCGCTACAGGAACACTTCCTCGAACACCTGGTGATCCAGGTGGACCTGTCCACCGTGCCCTGGCTGGCGGCGCTGGCCGAGGGCAAGGACGACCCGTTCGTATTTCTCTCCGACTTCTTCGCGGGGGTGACGTTCGGGCTGATGCTGGGCAAGGCCTACGAGCTGTCCCTGATCCTCACGCCCCAGCCCGGCAAGTACCAAGCGTTCAGCACCCATGTCGACACCCCGCCCAACGACATGAACATGTCCCGGGCGGCGCTGCGGATCGAGGACATGAAGCCCATCGAGGTGACCCAGAGCGAGTGGCTGCTGCTGCCCAAGATCGAGGCCCCCGCGGTCACCTTCGCGCCGATCGGCCAGGAGTGGAGCTCGGAGGTGGCCTCGTGGTACCGCGGCTTCGCGGTCCCCGGGACCCCCGGCGCCAGCGTGCTGGAGGATGGCGAGGACCTCGGTACCTTCACCCCGATCGTGGTCTCCTCGCCGGCGCGCCAGTTCCTGGAGCAGGTCGACACCGTGCTCGACGTCCTCCAGACCGCGCGCGAGAAGCGCGCCCGCGACCTGCGCCGCAAGGCCACCGTTGTCGACACCAACCTCGAGTGCCCCGGCTGCCACGTGATGATGGAGCCACCCCAGCGCGCCTGCCCCAACTGCGGCAAGCCGCTGGGCACCGGTTACCAGAACCCGGGCGCGGCCAGCGAGGCGATCCTGGAGCTGTCGCCCGGCCAGGCCGACCGCTTCAACTCGTTCCAGAAGCTGGAGGTGATCACCCCCTTCGGCGAGGTCGAGGCGCCGTTCGAGGTGGCCGACCGCAACCGCCTGCGCGTGTTCTTCAAGCGCCCCGCGGTGCTGCCCGAGTCCGTGGAGGTGGCCCCCATCGAGGGTGGCGCGGTGGCGGCGGCCCAGCGCCACGCGCTCGACCTCGCGCTCAGCGGCCACCCGGACCTGGCCACGGTCGTCCAGCTGGTGGCCGACCCGGCCGGCGTCCCCGTGCCGCGCGACGACCCCCTCCCCCACGCCCTCTTCAACGAGAAGATCGACGACAACCCCGAGCAGACGGAGGCCGTGCGCCGCGTCGTGGCGATGCCCCCGGGGGCGGTGATGATGCTGCAGGGGCCGCCCGGCACCGGCAAGACGACGGTCATCGTCGAGGCGGTGCGCCAGATCCTGGATGCCCAGCCGCACGCCCGCATCCTGATCTCCTCCCACTCCAACCGCGCCGTTGACGACGCCACCGAGCGGCTCCAGAAGGTCGGCATCAAGATCTTCCGGCTCAAGGCCGGCGAGGACCGCGGCGTCAGCACCTGGGACCGCGCCGGCGACGAGCGCGTGGTCGCCGCCACCTGCAACAAGGCCGTCGTCACCGAGGGCCAGCGCGGCGAGCAGTACACATACGCCTTCCTCGACGAGGCCAACAAGGCCCGCGCCGAGGAGACGCTGCCCTTCATCGCCCTGGGCGAGAGGGTTGTTCTCATCGGCGACCACCACCAGCTCCCCCCGGTGGTCGAGGAGGAGGACCTCGGCGAGCTGCGTCGCGGCACGCCCGAATGGCACCTGGCCCGCAAGAGCTACTTCGAGGTGGTGTGGGAGTCGGCCCTGCCGGAGACCAACAAGGTGGTCTTCCTGGTCCAGCACCGCATGCACCCTGCCATCCGCCACCTGGTCAGCCAGCGCTTCTACCGCGGCCAGCTCCGCGACGGCGAGGCGGTAAAGCAGTACCACCGGCCCAAGATCATGGGCGCCCACCGCTCCCTGATCTGGATCGACTCAGCAGGCGCCGAGGTCCGCGAGATGCGCACCGGCAACGGCTCGATCTACAACCTCAACCACGTCAACATCTGCCGCGGCCTGGTCCGGCTCATCAGCGAGCGCACCGAACCGCAGCTGAACATCGCGCTGATCGGCATGTACCGGGAGCAGCTGCGGCGTTACGGCGGCTGGAAGCAGTGGACGGCACGGGACTTCCGCGCCGACACCGTCGATGCCTTCGAGGGCGCCGAGGCCGACGTGGTGATCGTGGACCTGGTGCGCAGCAACCCGCGCGGCATGGTCGGCTTCCTCGAGGTCCACAACCGCATCAACGTCGCCATGTCGCGGGCCAAGATGCTCCTGATCGTCGTCGGCGACAGCCAGACCGTGCGCAGCAACCGCGTTCTCCGTCAGGTCTATGAGGGCTTCCAGCGCAGCGGCGCGATCATCCCCTGGAACCGCCTGCCCCACGTCGGCAAGAGCGGCAAGCGCCGCCGCCGCCGCGGCGCCTCCCGGCAACAGCCCGGCGGCACGCCGCAGGTGATGGACGACGTCAACGGAGCGTCGCCTTCCGCGGAGGCCGACGACGCGCCCCGGCGGCTGCCACGGCTGCGCGACTGGACACCCGGTGATGCCCTACCGGACACGGCCCCGCAGGACGGGACGGCGCCGGCCCGCCCGGCCCCGGAGGGCGACGCGGTTGCGGCCGAGACCACGCCCGGCGAGGGTCAGCCCGGCAGGGCCCGCCGCCGCCGGCGCCGCCGCCGCCGGCGCGGGCCACGCACCGGCGTGCCGACAGAGGGCGGCGTGAGCGGCCCCACCGCCGACGCTGAGGCCCGCCCCGTCACGCCGCCGCAGCCGCCCGGGGACCTGGCCTCCAGCGAGTAACCCCTAGGTGTAGCTGCGCCCCGGCTGCTTGCTGAAGCAGTCGCTGCAGTACACCGGTCTCCCGGAGGTCGGCTGGAACGGGACCTGGGTTGGCTGGCCGCAGTTGCTGCATACGACGTCGAACATCTCGCGCGTGCCGCCGGCACTGGCGCCGCCACGGGAGCCGCGTCGGATGGCGCGGCAGTCGGGGCAGCGACCGGGCTCGTTCTGCAGGCCCTTGCTGGCGTAGAACTCCTGCTCGCCGCCGGTGAAGGTGAACTGCTGGCCGCAGTCACGACAGGTCAGGACCTTGTCCTGATAGCTCACTGGGACACCTCCTGGTGTTGGCTCGGACCTCTGGGTTACGAACAGCTATCAGGTGTGGTGCCGCGGCGTGCGGCCCCGGTCAGGTCAACTGCCCGGCATCCCCGGGGTTTGTCCGCATTGTTGCTCCCCGCCCCGCGCGGATGTCAAGCGGTCGGGCAGGTCCCCAATGGCCCCTTGGCATAGACGAACTTTGCCGTCTTCGCCGGGGAGCTGCTGCCGGCGCCGTTGCTGACAATGACGTCCACCTTACCCAGGTCGTGCGGAGGCGTGACCACCTCGAGGTAGGACTCCACGGTGACGCCGTTGTACCTGGTGAACCACCCGAGGATCGCGCCGGGAATGCCACCGAACGTGATCGCGGTGGCGCCCCTGAGGTAGGTGCCTCGCACCTGGACGTGGTCCCCGCCGCCGATCCGCCCGGCCGGCAGGCAGAGGCCGCTGATACTGGGCGGGTCGACGTAATCAAAGGCGGCTGATTGCCACGCGTGACCAGCGGCGTCCCAGGCCGAGACATAGACGGTCCCGGTCGTGGCGGCAGGCGGCGTCGCAACGGTCAGCTCCTCGTCGGACACCACTGAGAACCAGGGCGCCACGGTGTTTCCGAACATGACCTTGTTGGTGGTGGCGAGGCCACGACCGCGCACCGTCACGTACTGCCCTCCCGCGCGCGCCCCCGACGCCGGCGACACCTCGCATGCGCGCGGCATCGGGAAGGAGATGGAGCTCGTGAAGCGCGCCAGGTCGCCCCCCGATGAGTTCATCCGCCCCAGGGACAGCTCGGTGCTGAACCAGATAAGGCCGTCGGCGCCGGTCACGATGCCGTGGACGCTGGGATGGGCGCCATCGGAGTAGGTGGGGTCGATCCCACGCTGGTAGCTGCGCTCAGCGTACACGGGGTAGCGCGTTACAGCTCCAGCTGCGTCGACGGCGCCCACGTAGCCCTCGCTGCCGTACCACACGCGCCCGTCAGGGCCGAGGGCGATGGCGTTGACCGGGTCCGGCCCGAGGAATAGCGAGGTAAAGGTCCCGTCCAGGTTGATGTGCACCAGCGAGTGGCTCGCCGTTCCTCCCCCGGCGGCCACGTTGCCCGCCACCGTCCAGAGGTCGGCGCCGAAGCCGCGGATGAGCAGGTGGTTGTACTCCGTGCTGGCCGGCCCCGCGAAGGACGTGCCGGCGCCTGCGGTGGTCATCCTGATGATCGTCATCGTGGCGCCGTCCGAGGCCGTCATCCAGAGGTTGCCATCAGCCGCCGACATCACCGCATCCACGGTCAGTCTGGATGCGCCGGGGACCGGGACGGTGGTCACGGCCCCGCCCGTGGTCACCCGCACCAGCTCGTTTGGGTCCTTGGTCACCCAGAGCGCGCCGTCGGAGGCGGCGGTCATCGACCACATGCTCCGCTGCTGGTTCCCGGGGCCGCCGGGGCCGAAGTTGCGTACGGTGCCATCGGGGTTCACCCGGGAGATGTAGGAGGGCTGGGCAAACCAGATGTTGCCGTCCGGACCCAGCGCCATGGACTGCACGCCGGCCGGCGAGTAAGCGGGTGGGACGCCGTAGAGGGTCACCGTCCCGGCTGAGGTGATCGAGCCTGCGCCGGCGTCGCCCACCGCGCCGAAGTAAACATTGCCGCCCGGTCCGGGGGTCAGGTAGGCGGGCGCCGCGTAGCAGCCGGAGCTGCCAGGAGCGTCTGCGAGGGCCGTCACCGCCCCCGGTGCGGGACCCACGAGGGCGCCCGCCAGCGAGATTGCCGCCGCCAGGAACGGTGCGACCAAACGCCGCAGATGTGTACGTCCGCCCATGATCTCCCCGCTGAGTCTGATGACCCGCCGATTGTAGACCCCTCCCGGGCCGGGTGCTACAGCCTGTTACAAGTTCTTGATGGCCTCGCGGCGGCTCAGTCCGCTGAGCCGCTCCTGGTTGGCGTCGACATAGGCACGGACCGCGTCGGGGTTGCTCCAGGCCTCCGCGCGGAGGGCCCAGCCGATCGCCTTGCGGATGAAGAAGTCGCGGTCGGCGAGGTTGGGCTCGATGCACTCGACCAGCAGGTCGAATTCGGTTGGCACCTGGCGCGACACCTGGCAGATGATCGCGCTGCGGCGCTTCCACATGTCCGGCTCGCGGCTCCAGCGCCGCATCAGCGGCTTCAGGCGGCGCGGATGGGAGACCAGCATCGGGCCGAGGCGGTGGACGGCGATGTCGTCGACGTAGTCCCACCACGCCCCGGTCACCACCATCTCCTCGTACATCGGCAGCGCCGCCGGGACCTGGTGCACGAGGTGGCGCCGGTCGCCGGCCAGGGCCAGGGCGACGTAGCGCTCCTCGCGGTGGGTGGCGTCGCGCCACAGCGCCAGCAGCGTGTCGCGCCAATCGTCGAAGCCGGTCAGCGGGTGGGCCGCGAGGACCGCGCGGGCAACCTCTCGCACGCCCGCGGAGACCACCCCGCGGTAAGGCATCGAGGACTTCATGTACGCCTGCTGGCCGGCCGCCCGGACCGGGTCGGCGCGGGCCTGCAGCTGCTTCCGCACGGCCTCGACGAGGGCCGGGTTGGCGGGCATGCCGAACTTATACTCCGCACATGCCCGCCCCCGAGCTGGAGTACGTCCTGGTGGACGTCGCCGGTCACCGCGCCACCATCACGCTCAACCGGCCGGAGCAGCGCAACCCGCTGGGTGGCGGGATGCTGCGGGACCTGCTGGCGGCGTTCACGTGGGCCCGGGAGGAGAAGGACGTGCGCGTCGTCGTCCTGACGGGCGCCGGCGACAAGGCGTTCTGCGCGGGCGCCGACCTGAGCTCCTTCGACGCGGAGATGACGGAGGTGGAGCGCCACCTGGGCCGCCACATGTTCGTCGAGCTGTTCGTGCTGATGGCCGAGCTGGGCAAGCCCATCGTCGGCCGAATCAACGGCCACGCGCTTGCCGGGGGCCTGGGACTGGCGGCCAGCTGCGACCTCCTGATCGCGGCCGACAGCGCCACCTTCGGCACCCCCGAGGTCAACGTCGGCGTCTGGGCGATGATGATCCAGGCCGTCCTGGCGCGGAACCTGCCGCGCAAGCGGCTCCTCGAGATGCTGCTGCTGGGCGACCGCTTTGGCGCCGACGAGGCCTATCGCATCGGGCTGGTGAACCGCGTCGTTCCCCTCAAGCAGCTGGACGCGGACGTCGACGAGGTCGCGGGCAAGCTGGAGAAGAAATCGCCGATCATCATGCGGCTGGGCCGGGACTCCTTCTACAGGACCCAGGACATGGAGTTCAGGGCGGCGCTGGAGCACCTCCAGGCGCAGCTCTCGCTGGTGACGCTGACGGAGGACACGCGAGAGGGCGTGATGGCCTTCTTCGAGAAGCGCGAGCCGGAGTTCAAGGGCAGGTGAGCGACGCGGGCGCCAGCCGGGGGCGCGTCGGGTTCGTCGAGGTCGGGCCCCGCGACGGCTTCCAGAACTGGCACCAGCCGGTCTCGACCGACGTCAAGCTGCGGCTCATCCGCGCGGCGCTCGACGCCGGCGTGCCGAGGGTGGAGGCGACATCAATGGTCTCGCCCAAGTGGGTCCCGCAGATGGCTGACGCCGACGCCGTGCTGCGCGGCCTCACCAGCGACCTGGTGTCCGAGCTGCCCGCCGAGCGATCCCGGGTGCGCGTGCTGGTGCCCAACATGCGGGGCTACCGCGACGCGGCCGAGCGCGGGGTCCGCAACGTGCTGGTCAACGTGGGGGTGACCGAGGGCTTCAACCGCCACAACCTCAACCGGGCGGTCGATGAGACGCTGGCCGAGGTCAGGGAGATCACGATGGACGCCATCGAGCGCGACATCCGCGTCGACGCATCGGTCAGCGTCGCGTGGGGCTGCCCCTTCGACGGGCCGGTTACGCCGGAGATGGCGCTGCGGGTTGCGGAGCGGCTCGTCGAGATGGGCGTGGCCGAGCTCTCCTTTGGCGACACGATCGGTGTGGCGACGCCGCCCGGCGTCGGGGATCTCTCGGCGGCGGCGCTGGAGCGCTTCCCCAACGTCGACATCGCGATGCACTTCCACGACACGCGCGGCATGGCGCTGGCCAACGCGCTGGTCGCGCTGGACGCCGGGGTGCGCAACTTCGAGGGCTCCATCGGGGGCATCGGCGGCTGCCCCTTCGCCCCTAACTCGACGGGCAACGTGTGCAGCGAAGACCTGCTGTTGATGATCGAGGAGATGGGCTACGACACGGGCATCGACGTCGACCGGCTGGGCGAGGCCGCCCGGCGCCTGGCCGCCGACCTTGGCGAGGAGCTGCCGGGACGCTTCCACCGCGCCGGCCGGGAGCCCTGGCTGCAGGGCGCGCTCCGCGGCAGCGCGGACGCGGCGGGATGAGCGAGGCCGCCGAGACCCCGCCGGCTGGCGACGACCGCCACGCCGAGCTGAAGGCGCGGGCGCTGGCCGGCGGGCAGAAGCACCGCGACAAGCTCGCCGAGCAGAACAAGCTGCCGGTGCGCGCCCGGCTCGACCTCCTCCTCGACCCCGACTCCTTCGTCGAGGAGGGCCTCTTCGCCAACATCCTGGCCGACGACCTGCCCGCCGACGGCGTGGTCACCGGCATGGGTAAGGTCGGCGGCCGCGCCGTCTGCGTGATGGCCAACGACCCCACCGTCAAGGCCGGGTCCTGGGGCGCCCGCACGGTCGAGAAGATCATCCGCATCCAGGAGATGGCCCAGCGCCTGCTGGTTCCGATGCTCTACCTCGTCGACAGCGCCGGGGCGCGCATCACCGACCAGGTCGACATGTTCCCGGGTCGCCGCCACGCCGGGCGCATCTTCCACCACGAGGTGATGCTGTCGGGTCGGGTGCCCCAGGTGTGCCTGCTCTTCGGCCCCTCGGCCGCCGGCGGCGCCTACATCCCCGCGTTCTGCGACGTGGTCGCGATGGTCGAGGGCAACGCCAGCATGTACCTCGGCTCGCCGCGGATGGCGGAGGTGGTGATCGGCGAGAAGGTGACGCTCGAGGAGATGGGCGGCGCCAGGATGCACTGCACCGTCAGCGGCTGCGGCGACTTCCTGGTCAAGGACGACACCGAGGCGATCGAGCTGCTGAAGACCTACCTGGCGTACATGCCCCAGAGCTTCCGCGAGGAACCCGCCGCCGCCGCGCCGCGGCCGCCGAAACCGGGCTCCCGGCCCATCGACGAGCTGATCCCGGAGCAGGCCAACCAGGGCTATGACATGCGCAGGGTGATCGAGGCGATCGTCGACGAGGGCTCGCTGCTGGAGATCAAGAAGCTCTTCGCCAAGGAGCTGATAACGGGGCTGGCGCGGCTCGACGGCCGGGTGGTCGGGATCCTCGCCAACCAGCCGATGCAGAAGGGTGGCGTCCTGTTCGTGGACTCCGCCGACAAGGCCGCCCGGTTCATCTGGCTGTGCGACGCGTTCAACATCCCCCTCCTCTTCCTGGCCGACGTGCCCGGCTTCATGATCGGCACCGCCGTCGAGCGGGCCGGCATCATCCGCCACGGCGCCAAGATGATCAGCGCCGTCAGCGAGGCGTCGGTGCCCAAGATCTCCGTGATCCTGCGCAAGGCATACGGCGCCGGCCTCTATGCGATGTCGGGACCGGCCTACGAGCCGGACGCGACGCTGGCCCTACCGTCGGCGCACATCGCCGTCATGGGTCCCGAGGCCGCGGTCAACGCGGTGTTCGCCAAGAAGCTGGAGGGGCTCAGCGGCGAGGAGGCGGCGCGGCGACGGAAGGAGCTGGAGGACGAGTACAGCGAGGACGTCGACATCTACAAGCTGGCGGGCGAGCTGATCGTCGACCACGTGGTCGAGCCGGAGGCACTGCGCGAGGAGCTGGTCCGGCGCTATTCGATGTACGCCTCCCGGTTCCGCGTGCGGTCTGACCGCAAGCACGGGGTCTACCCCGTCTGAACCGGACCCCGGGCTAGAGGCGAAAGGCCAGGACGCCGCTCGGCACCGCGGGGGCGTAGTCCCCGGGCGACGTGGGAGTGGCCAGGGAGGTGTTCACGACGATGGCGTCCTCGCCGCCGCGCCTGTGCGCCAGGGCGGCGTCCTGCGCGTCACGCTCCTCCGTGAACACGCTGCATTCCTTATCCCCCATCCCGGATTCGACTACGAGCAGGTATGCCAAGGAGAAACTCCTTCCAGCGGCGGCCCCCGCAAGGCCTCGGTTATTCAGGGGCAGAACCACCCACCTGCACTATCAGGTTAGGTTCCACCTTTCTTACCTCCAATTGATAGCGCCGTGCGCGCGTCGCGACAACCCCCTGTTACGCGTTCGTCACGTGGCGCCGGCCGACCAGGATCCCCGCGCCGGTGGACAGCGCCAGCACGGCCGCGGCAAGACCGATGGGCACCCAGGGCGGCGGGCCCGCGCCCCGCGCGGCGGCGTCCCCCGGGGATATGCCGGGCGCGCGACCGGCGCCCTCGCTGACCACCGCCGGGATGGCTCCCGCTGCCTCCGGGTCGCGCCGGGCCTGCTCGGTGGTCGGCATGCTCGGCTCAGACGGTGCGGGCAGGGTGACCGCCGGCCCCGCCGGGGCCACCTGCACGGGCGGCTTCGGGCCCGGCACCGGCGGCCGCGCCACGCCTGCCGAGCGGGCCTGGCCGGAGTTCTGGTCGAGCATCAGGGAGGACTCGTCGATCGCGTCGAAGGCGCTCGCGGGGACGGCCTTGAGCTGGTCCAGCATGTCGTCGTTCCAGCTGTTGCTGGCGGCGCCGGTGAAGTACCAGTCGGAGCCGTTGTCGGCCAGGATCATGCCGTAGTGCTTCATCGCCTCCAGCACCGCGCGGGTGTCGGGCCGGACGTGCGACGTGTCATAGCTCGCCCGCAGCCTGAAGCGCGCGCCCATCGGGGGCAGCGACGGGTCGTTGGCTGCGCCGGCCTGGTGTCGCGCTGGCCAGATGAAGCTGCGGTCGGTGCGGTTGGCGGTGAACCTGATCGCGTGGTTTACGCTGCCGGCGTTCACCTCCTCGAGCCGCAGCAGGCCGGGGAAGATGGGGAGCCCGGCGGCGTCGGCGGAGGTCCAGGACGACGGCCGCAGGGGGCCGTTGGCGCGGAGGTCGAAGACGGCGCCTGACCCGGCGGTGGAACCACCGGCGCTGTAGTGGGTGTCGTACAGCTCGTAGAGGCGGCAGGTGCTGGAGTCGATCATCAGCGCGTGGCGGTCACCGTCGGCATTCGCCCCGCCCTCGATCGGGGTGTCGGACCCGAGCGGGTACGGGCCGGGGTCGCTCTCGTCGCTGTAGTCGAAGCTCACGGGGACCTTGGGATGACTCCCCGGCACGACGGTGAAGGGGATGCCGTAGGGGGCTGACGGGTCGCCGGAGGAGCCAAAGTCGGGGTGCAGGTGCTTGGACGCCCCGCCCATGCCCGCGGTCCAGGCGGCGCTGCGGGCGTGCACCGGCAGCCCGGAGATGTCGGTGTTCCAGACGTTGTCGGCGGGGTAGACGGGGCAGCCGCCAACGCTCGGCGCCGCCGCCGCCGGGGCGGCGCCGGCCCAGAGCAGCAGCGCCGCGCCGGCGGCCGCCAGGCGGCCGCGGCCAGGGCGAAGGTGCTGGAACAGCTGCTTCATCGCGGCCAACATACGCCCGCGGTCCGCGGCGAGGCTAGGGGCTAACTCCTACGATCCGGTGACGGCCAGGTGAAGGCCCGCCGGGTCGGCGCCGAACTCGAGGGCGAGGTGCTGCCGGAATCGTTCCAGCTCGGGCTCGATCGAGGCCCAGCCGAGCCGGTTGGCCATCAGCCGCGCCACCGCGGGGGCGGCCTCCCAGGCCGCGGCGGCGTCGACGAAGCTCAGCCGCAGGCGGCGGCTGAGGACGTCGTCGACGTGAAGGGCCATCTCGTCCTCCACCGCGCGAGCGACGTCGGCCATGGTGTAGCCCGCCGCCCCGGGCAGCGCCGTCGCACCAGGCGAGGACGCTTCGTCGCCGGCGCCGGGGGCCGCGCCGTTGGCGCCGGGCGCCGGCGCCGCCCCCACGTCCCCGCCCCGTGG
>JAXDLV010000034.1:0-4008 GCA_034666445.1 Chloroflexota bacterium
TCCTCAGCAGCGGCTGGCGCAACCCCGGCGGCGAGCGCCTGGCGGGGATCGAGGAGCTGGTCGAGCAGGTCCGCCGCCGCCGCCTCGACCAGCTCAACCGCTACAACCTCGAGTCCGTCTTCGACGACATCCGGGAGCGGCTGGACAGGATCGTGAGCCGCGAGCGGAAGACGATCCGCGATCGCCTCGAGGGAGCGGAGCCCGACTCGTCGGCACGCAAGATCCTGGACAAGGTCGCCCAGCCCAAGCTGGACCGGCTGGACGATCTCTCGCCCGAGCCCGGCACCGCTCTCGGCGAGCTGAAGGACTACGAGTGGATGGACCAGGTGGCCGAGCAGCAGTACCGCGAGCTAATGGACGAGCTGCAGAAGCAGATCGCCGACACCTACTTCCAGAACCTGGACCAGGGCATGCGCTCGATGGGGCCGGAGGCCCAGTCGCGGGTGAAGGACATGCTCCACGACCTCAACCAGATGCTCCGCGACCGCGACGCCGGCAGGGAGCCGGACTTCGACGGCTTCATGAACAAGCACGGCGAGCTGTTCGCCGACCCCAAGCCGAAGAACCTCGACGAGCTGCTGGCGCAGATGGCCCAGCAGATGGAGCGGATGGAGTCGATGCTGCAGTCGCTCTCGCCCGAGCAGCGCCGCCAGCTCCAGGAGATGATCGACCAGGCGATGCAGGACCCCGGCCTGCAGGACGAGCTGGCGGAGCTGTCGCAGCACCTCGGTGCCCAGATGCCGCGCCGTCGCCTGGGCAACCGCTACTCGTTCTTCGGCGAGGAGAGCCTGCCGTTCGGCGCCGCGATGGAGGTCATCGGCGACCTCTCCCACCTCGACGCGATGGAGCGCGCCCTGCGTGACACGTACCGCGGCCAGCCGATGCCGGCCGAGAGCCGCGAGGAGATCTCGGAGCTGCTGGGCGAGGACGCCGCGCGTTCCGTCGATCGCCTGAACAAGCTCCTGCAGGAGCTCGAGGACCAGGGCTATGTCGAGCGCGCCGACGAGGGCCTCAAGCTGACCGCCCAGGGGATTCGCCGCATCGGCCAGAAGGCTCTGCGCGACCTCTTCGCCAACCTCAAGCGCGACAAGCTCGGCACCCACGACATCCACCGCCTCGGCCCCGGCCAGGAGGCGGCCGACGAGACCAAGCCGTGGGAGTTCGGCGACCCCTTCCGTCTCCACGTCGAGCGCACGGTCCTCAACAGCATCAAGCGCGGCGCCGCCGAGGGCGGCCGCCTGCCGATGAAGGTCAAGGACTTCGAGGTGTACAAGGTCGATGCGTCGACACAGGCGGCCACGGTGCTGATGCTCGACATGTCCCGGTCCATGCCGCTGCGGGGCAACTTCTACGCCGCCAAGAAGATGGCGATGGCCCTGGAGCAGCTGATCCACTCCCAGTTCCCGCGCGACGAGCTGTACGTCATCGGCTTCAGCGACCGCGCTCGCGAGATCAAGCGCGACCACCTGCCCCAGCTCTCGTCGATGGAGTGCGTCTACGGCACCAACATGCAGGCCGGCTTCATGCGCGCCCGCCAGCTGCTCTCGAAGCACACCGGCGCCAACCGCCAGATCATCATGGTCTCCGACGGCGAGCCGACCGCCCACCTCGACGACCGCGGCGGCGTGGTCTTCGCCTACCCGCCGGTTGAGGAGACCTTCAGCCGCACCCTCCTCGAGGTGCAGCGCTGCACCCAGCAGCGCATCACCATCAACTGCTTCATGCTCGAGACCAACCACTACCTGCGCAGCTTCATCAAGCGCCTCACGCGCCTGAACCGCGGCCGGGCTTTCTTCGTCAACAGTCAGCGGCTGGGCGACTACGTGCTGGTCGATTTCGTCAACAACCGCCACAGCGCCCCGACCGGCTGACCTCGGCTAGACTCTCGACGCGATGAGAGGGCTCGCGATCGTTCCCACCCTGCTGCTCGGCGCCGCCACGGTGCTGCTGTCGAGCTGTGGCGGAGAGGTGGTCGACGCCAACGCCACCCCGTCGGCGTCGGCCCCGGTGGCCAACGCGTCCCAGCCCGCACCCGGCGCGACGCCGTCGGCGGACACGTGCCAGGGCTTCGATCCCACCGTCGACAAGGGCCAGCCCGACGACTTCAACGAGGGCAAGGACGCCCCCCAGACCACGGCCCCCGACGGCCTCGCCTACGTCGACCTCCGGCCGGGCACCGGCGACGAGGTCAAGGCGGGCCAGTGCGTCACCGTGAACTACAGCCTGTTCCTGGCCGACAGCACGGCCCTGGAGACCTCGCGCGCCGCGGCGGGGTCGGGCGCCTTCCAGTTCAAGGTCGGCACCGGCCAGGTGATCAAGGGCTGGGACGAGGGCGTCCCGGGGATGAAGGTGGGCGGCCGCCGCCGCCTGACCATCCCGGGCGACCTGGCCTACGGCGCCCAGGGCTCGCCGCCGAAGATCCCCCCGAACGCCACGCTGGTGTTCGTGGTCGAGGTCTACAAGGTCAGGTAGCCGCCTCGGTCGCCTCCGCGGCCAGAGCCGCGAGGTCGTCGGCCACCTCGGCCGGGCGGTACATCGGGAAGTCGTGGGGGCCGTCGTACCAGCGCACCCGCGCGCCGGGCATGAGCTGCTGCAGCCGCGCCGCGCCGCCGCGCTTCACCTCCAGGAACGGCCCCTGGCCGGCGTCGCCGCCGAGCCCGGCGAGGATCGGGCCCCGCACTAGCGGCCAGAGCAGCTCCGGCCGCTGCGCCCACATCCCGCGCAGGACCTGGCGCCGCTGCGACATCCCCAGCGTCATCCGCCAGCCGCGCGGAGTTTGACGGACGCCCGCCGTTGCGAACGGCACCAGGTCGTTGTCCCAGGCGCCGGGTAGCTCCGCCGCCCGCTGCGCGATGACGTCGTCGAGGCTGGCCCAGCTGGGCATCGGCCGGTGCATCATGGAGATCGCCTGCTCCCAGGTCAGCAGGTCGGAAAGGCTGAATATGCCGCCGTCGAGCTGGGCCAGGCCGATGCCTGCGTCGGGCCGCCGCGCCGCCAGCGCCAGCGCCACGGTCGCTCCCCACGAGTGGCCCGCCACAACGACGCGCCCCATGCCCAGGGCATCGATCGCGTGGGCGGCGTCGGCCGCGAGGGTGCGGTTGGAGTAGCCGTACGGCGGCCGGTCGGAGAGGCCGTGGCTGCGCTGGTCGAGGGCCACGAGGCGGTGGCCGGGGAGATGGCCGGCGGTGCGTTCCCAGAAGCGCGCGTTGGAGCTGAGCCCGTGGAGCAGGAGCAGCGCCGGGGCACCGGCCCGCGGTGCCGGCCACTCGAGGTAGTGGAGCCTGACCCCGTCCCGGGTCAGCCAGCCTTCGCGCAGGCGGTCAGGCCCCCGCCCGGGCCGCGACGCGGCGGCGGCGTGGTGGCTGGGCCTCGATCGACCGTCGCAGGCGGTCCATGGCGATGTCGATAAAGCCGGCCAGGCGGCGGGCGAAGACCCACTCGGCAACCCGGGAGGCGATGCCACCGTCGAGGTGGTAGTAGATCCGGAAGGTGATCTCCGAGCCGATGTCCTTCGGCCGGATCAGGAAGCGGCCGATCTGGCTGACGCCGCGGGTGGAGTGCCATGTGACCACGCCGCTCTCGGGCCAGAACTCGAGCTCGATCTCGCCGCCCAGCGGGGCGGGGCCGGCCCGGAAGACGGTGCGGAAGCGGTTGGGCTCGTCGGTGGGGAACCAGTCCATGATGCCGGCCAGCAGCGAGGCCAGCGTCTTGACGTCGCTCAGCTTGGCGAAGGCCTCCGCAGGCGTCGCCGCCACCGTGGTCTTGCGCTCGATCTTCACGGCCGCGTGCGCTGCGGCATCAGCCGATGATCGGCCAGCGGCGCTTGCTGGCCATGTCGTCGATCGCCTCCTGGAGCGCCTCGGTGACCTGCTCGTAGCACTCGCGGACGTAGTCGTCGTCGGCGGCCGCCTCAGGGCCGGTGCGGGGGAAGTCCATCGGCGGCAGCACCCGCAGCTCGATCTTGGCGGGGAGCAGCACCCGGGGCAGGAAGTCGGTCCACCAGATGCC
>JAXDLV010000035.1:0-6268 GCA_034666445.1 Chloroflexota bacterium
GCCTCAGGGTGACTGAGAACGCGGCCACCGCCAACGGCTGGCGGATCCAGGGCACCTCCGCGGTGGCGCAGCAGCTGGGCGTCGACGTGGTCTGCGTTGCGGCTTCACCCAGCACCGACGTGAAGGACGCGTTCGACGGGGTCCTCGGCTATGTCCAGTTTGCGGGGGGCCGCCTTGGCGCCGACACCGGCCAGGCAACGACGACGCTGACCTGTCCCAACGCCGAACCGGGCCGGGTGGCGCTCTCGGGGGGATACTCGGATGCGACGGGTGAGGTCGTGGTCTCCCGCCCTGAGGCATTCGGCTGGGTGCTCAGCCTGCGGGCTGCCGCCGGGGGGGAGGCGAATGGCCAGGTGACCTGCGCCCTCGGCTCCAACAACGCCGATATCGCGGTGGCCGCCGGAGGGGTCGGCTGGATCACCGCCGTCAGTGCGGACGTAAAGGTTGACCCCGGGAAGGTCGGCTCCGGGCTGGCTGCCTGCCCCGAGGGCAGCCACCTTGTCGGCGGCGGCTACGAGCTGGAGGACGGCACCCTGGCGGCGGTCGCAACGGCGCCGACGGACGGCGGCTGGGAGGCCCGGGCGGTCAACCGCGGCACGGCGCCAGGGATCGTGCGCGCCCGGGCGGTCTGCGCGGTCTGAAGTCGGGGGTCGCTCAGGCCGCCGCCAGCACCTGGTCGATGACCTTGCGCAGCCCCTCCTCGCTCATCTGACCGGGGACGGTCGCGCGGACAACCCCGCCGGCGTCGATGAAGACCGTGCTCGGCGGGGCGTCCACCTGGTACGCGTAGCCCAGCTGCGAGGCCTGGTCGAAGAGGCTTGTGTACGGCACCTTGAACTCGTCGCGGTAGATGCGCGCCTGCTCGATGTTGTCGCGGACGGTGATCCCCAGGAACCTGACGCCGCGCGGCTCGTAGTCGGCGGCGGCGCGCAGCAGCCCCGGCTGCTCCGCCCGGCAGGGGCCGCACCAGCTGGCCCAGAAGTTCATCACCAGGAGGTGCCCCCGGTAGTCCGCCAGCCTGACGGGCTTACCGTCGAGGTCGGTGCCGCTGAAGTCCGGGGCAGGCTGGCCGACGGTGGCGAACCTGTCGTTGGCGTGCTCGATCGGCTTCTGCAACGAGCAGCCCTGCGCCAGCAACGCCAGCAGCGCCAGCGCGGTCAGCGCCGCGCCCGCGCGGGCTAGCGCGCGTATGAGTGGAGGCCGACGACCAGGAGGTTGACGGCGAACAGCGTGGCCATCACCGACACGAAGCCGAGGCAGGCAATCGCGGTGGTGCGGTAGCCGCGCATCCCGCCGATGGCGCGGGCGTGGAAGTAGATCGCGTACACGATCCAGGTGACCGCCGCCATGACCTCCTTGGGGTCATTGCCCCACCAGCGGCCCCAGGCATGCTCGCCCCAGACCGCGCCCATCATCACGCCGAACGTCCACAGCGGGAACCCGATGATGACCATGCGGAAGGCCAGCCGGTCGAGGGTCTCGGGGTCCGGCAGCCAGGCGGTGCCCACCTGCAGCCAGCGCGGCCCGGTCATCGCGGTGGCCGCCCCGGGACCGCTCGCGGTCGCCGTCGACGTGGCCAGCGCGTAGCGCGGGCCGGAGGCGAGCACCAGCCGGCGCCCCCCGATCGCCCAGGCCTTGAGCAGGGCCGCGAAGCTGAAGAAGAAAGTGAAGCTGAGCAGGGCCGAGCTGGTGACCATCGCGGTGACATGGATCTTGAGCCAGTAGGAGTTGAGCGCCGGGATCAGGCCCGAGGGGCCGGTGTACAGCAGCCCGCCTACGCCCATCAGCATGATCGCGCCGATCATCACCAGCCCGCCGATGTACTGCGTTCGCCAGAAGTGGGCGGTCACCAAGAAGAAGGCGACCATGATCAGCACCAGCATCGAGCTGTACTCGTACATGTTCGACAGCGGGTAGTGGCCGGATGACGCCCAGCGGTAGGCGTAGGAGCCGAGGTGGAAGGCCAGCCCCAGGCCCGTGATGGCCATCGCGACAGTTGAGAGCCGTGGCCGGCCCCAGCCCGAGGCGATGAAGTAGATGGGCATCGAGACGCAGTACGCCGCGATCGCCATTCCGAACAGGACCAGTGACAGCTGTTCCATGGGCCGGTCGAATTATATTGGCGCGCCCAGCGGCGGCCCGGCCGGGGAACCTGCCGTGGGCCGGCTCAGGCGGAGGCGGCGGCCTGCGGCGGGGCGGCCTCGACCTGCTTGGCCTCCGGCCGGAGGCGGCGTCCGATGGCAAACCGGATCTTCATCAGCGGCCCGTACCAGATCGGGAAGAACAGCAGCAGCATCAGCGTCACCAGCACGACGGTGTCGAGCGGCTGGGGCAGGCGCTCGCGGAAGAACGCGCCCAGCCGGGTGTTCCACATCAGCAGGCCGAGCAGCAGGAAGCCGACCATCCCCACCACCGACACCATTCCGAAGAGGAACAGCCCGACCTGGCGCTTGCCGATGTGGTTGCGGTGGGCCAGGTCGGACCAGACGCCCTTTGTGAAGTACGAGCTGGCCTCCTCGCGCAGGTGCGGCATGTCGAGCCAGTCGGACAGGGCGTAGTAACCGTCGAGCGGGATCAGCGGGTTGAAGTTGAAGAGGGTGTTGATGTACAGGCCGAGGGCGATCTGGAAGGTGATCGCCGCCCAGACCGGGAAGGGCAGCAGCAGCGCCGTGAACGAGAAGAAGCAGGCCACGGTCAGCGTGACCACCGGGCCGGCGAGGGTCACAACGATGCGGGGGCCCTTGCCCTCGAACCACATGTCGGTGGTGTCGACGAAGGCGTAGGGCATGCCCATCATCAGCATGAACCCGCCGCGGGGGACCTTGCGCCCGTAGGACTTGACCGCCAGGGCGTGGGCCATCTCGTGCAGCATCAGCGCGAGGCTGTACCCGAGCAGCGCGACCAGCAGGCCAAGGATGCCCGCGCCGCCAACGTCCAGCGGGGCCTGGTGCTGCAGCGCGAGGAAGAAGGCCACCAGCCCGAGCAGGCCGAAGCCCCAGATGAACGCCAGGCCGAGGCGGGTGAAGAAGACCCAGCCGACCGCGCGGTAGACCCTGTCGAGGACGCCGTCGACGCCGCTGATCGCCAGCTCGGCGCGCAGCAGGAAGTTGACGATGGCGTCGTAGATGCGTTTGCCGGCGCCGCGCTCGCGCTGCTCCTCCTCCGAGCCGACGCCGCGGATCAGGTCCGCTCCCGAGAGCTGGTCGATCAGCTGCTGGATGCGGGCCAGGGCCAGCTGGCCGTACTCCCGGCTGTAGCCCAGCAGGAGGTCGCGCACGGTGTGCTCGCCGTCCATCAGGTTCCAGAGGAAGACGTCGCGGTCGGTGAGCTGCAGGTAGCGGCCGTTGCGGCTGTTGCGCAGCACGTAGCGGAGCTTGCCCGGCTGCGACGGCGCCTGCTTGAGGGCCCAGCCGCTGCGCCGCCGGGGGCGCAGGTCGAGGCCGGTGGGCGCCGCCTCCTCCATGATCGTCGACGCCTGCGAGTCGGGCGTGCGCGCCATCAGCACCATGCTCTCCTCGGGGGCGCTGATCATGGTCTTGCCCCCGACGTCGGCGCTGCGAGGCTGCTCGATGCGCACCAGCGACGTCGGGCCGACGCCAACCAGGTCGAAGTCCTTGAGCCGCGTGGAGGCACCGCTGGCCATCGGCTGGTTGTTGACGAAGGTGCCGTTCATCGCGTCGAGGTCCTCGACGCGGTAGCCGTCCGGCTCCCGCCAGATGCGGGCGTGGTAGCGGGAGACGTACTTGTCGTTGATCACGAGGTCGTTGTCAGGGCTCCGCCCGATGGTGGTGCATAGCTTGGTGAGGGCGTAGCCCTCGGTGCTGTCCGGCGGGTAGAGCATCGAAGGGGTCGCCGACTCAACGCTGAAGCCCTTCCGCGGCTGCCCGCATTTCAGGCAGAAGGGGAAGTCCTTGTGGGAGTGGACCCGGCAGTAGCGGCACAGCATGATGGCTGGCCTTCATGGTAAAGACTGGCGATGCCGGCAGGGGGGCGGTTTCGGCTACTCGGCCTGGGCGACGGGCCCCGGCGACCGGCGGGGGCCGACCCAGACGGTCTGCACGTTCACGAACTCGCGGATGCCAAACCCCGACAGCTCGCGGCCGTAACCGCTCCGCTTGACTCCGCCGAAGGGCAACCGGGGGTCCGACGCCACCATCCCGTTGATGAACACGGAGCCCGCCTGGATCTCGCTCGCCAGGCGGCGGCCGAGCTCGATGTCGGCGGTCCAGAGGCTGGCGCCCAGGCCGAAGGGGGTGTCGTTGGCCAGCGCCACCGCCTGGTCCGCGCCGTCGCAGGTGGCAACCGCGGCCACGGGACCGAACGTCTCCTCGCGCCAGGCCGGCATCGCGGCGGTGACCCCGGTCAGCACCGTGGGGGCGTAGTAGAAGCCGGGCCCGGGCTCGGCCCAGCCCCCGGTCCGGACGGCGGCCCCGGCGGCGATCGACGCGCTCACCTGCGCTGCCAGCGCGTCGCGGAGGTCCCCGCGTGCCATGGGCCCCACCTGGGTCTCGGGGTCCATGGGGTCGCCCATGCTCAGCGCCGCAACGCCCTCGGCAAACCTCGCGACGAACTCCTCGGCAACGGCACTGTCCACGATGAAGCGCTTGGCGGCGATGCAGCTCTGGCCGGCGTTCTGGTTGCGGGCGGTGACCGCCACCGCGGCCGCCTCGGCGACGTCGGCGTCCGCCAGCACGATGTACGGGTCCGAGCCTCCGAGCTCGAGCACAGCCGGCTTGATGGCGCTGCCCGCGGCACCCCCGACGCTCACCCCCGCTGCTTCACTCCCGGTCAGGGTGACCGCGGCGACGCGGGGGTCCGCGATCATCCCCGCGACGCGGTCGGAACCGACGAGGAGGGTGCGGAACACGCCGGTGGGCAGGCCGGCGGCCGTGAAGGCATCCTCGATCGCCAGGGCGCAGCCGGGGACGTTGCCCGCGTGCTTCAGGATCGCGACGTTGCCGGCCATCAGCGCGGGGGCGGCGAACCGGAACAGCTGCCAGAACGGGAAGTTCCACGGCATCACCGCGAGCACCGGCCCCAGGGGCGGGAAGGCCACGTGGCTCTCGGTGGCGTCGCTGGCGATCGGCTCGGGGCAGAGCATCGCCCCAGCGTTCTCGGCGTAGAAGTCGCAGACCCAGGCGCACTTCTCGACCTCGGCCTCCGCCTGGGTGATGGGCTTGCCCATCTCGCCGGTGATCACCTCGGCGTACGCGCGGCGCCTGTCGCGCAGCGTGGCGGCCGCGGCGGTCAACAGCGCGGCGCGCTCGCCAAAGCTCCGCCGCCGCCAGCCGTCGAACGCCTCCACCGCCGCGTCGAGGGCGGCGTCAACCTCGGCGTCGGTGGTCTCCTCGTAGCTGGCGATGAGCTCCCCGGTGGCGGGGTTGACGGCCTCCATGGGCATGGCCACGAGCGTAGCTCAGCGCCGTAACCTGTAGCGATGTCGCCGTCCCCGCTGACGAAGAAGCTGCTGCTCAAGCCGGGCCAGCGAGGCGCGCTCATGGCGGCGCCGCCCGGCTACCGCGACCTGCTGGACCCCCTACCTGAAGGCGTCGACCTGTCCGACGGCGGAGGCGACGACCTGGACTGGGCGATGCTGTTCGCCACCAGCGCCGCGGACGTGGAGGCGAAGCTGGTGGCCGTGGTGGCGGCGGTGCGGCCCGACGGCCTCATCTGGATCTGCTACCCGAAGGGTGGCCCGAAGGCCGGGACCGACCTCAACCGCGACATCCTGTGGGAGCTGGTCGGCAGAATGGGCCTCACGGGGGTGACGCTCGTCTCCATCGACGACCGCTGGTCGGCGATGCGGTTCCGGCCGCCCGAACGCGTGGGGAGCTAGGTCAGGCCCCCGCTGGAAGGGGGTCGTCAGGCCGCTTCGGCCAGGGAGTCGATGCGGTCCGCGATGCTGCGGAGCCCGACGGCCAGGCGGGTCGCCGAGCGCGCCGCGAACTCGCGCCGCGAGCGGCGGGGCAGCCGGCCGCCCGGGAACCGGGCGCCCGCGAACCGGGCGCCGGGATTGCAGCGGGAGGTCTGGCGGTCGAGCACGTCACGTTCGAGTGAGTTCAAATTGATCATGTCTGAATTCTATCGCTAGACACTTCCCAAAGCAACTATGTCGTGATATAGTCATGGGCCTATGCCAATCCTTCGCCAGGAGGCACCCACCGAGCCCCCCGCCCGCGTCGGTTCGTCGCTGCCGCTGGAGCTCTTCTGGGCCAGCCTGAGCGCCGGCCACCCGGGCATGGAGCAGCGCGGCGCCGCCGCGGTGCGC
>JAXDLV010000036.1:0-6333 GCA_034666445.1 Chloroflexota bacterium
GGCCGCGGCGCCGGCGGTGCCGCGGCCAGCGCGATCGTCGCCAGGTCGGAGCTGGCCTGCCAACCCGGCCACGCCTGGTTGGCGCCCTTGAACAGCTTGTCCCACAGGTCGCCCGCCGACTTGGGCCGCTTCTTGGGGTCCTTGGCGAGGCCTTCCAGCAGGGCGTTCTCCACCGCCTTGGGGAAGCCCGGGACGATGTGCGAGGGAGGTGGCACCGGCTGCGATATGTGGGCGTCGAGGCTGGCCATGATGTTGCCCGGCACCGACGGGAAGGGCAGTCGCCCGGTCAGCAACTCGTAGGTCATCACCGCCAGCGAGTACACGTCGGTGCGCTGGTCGATGTCGGCCTTGCCGGCCGCCTGCTCGGGTGACATGTAGGCAGGGGTGCCCAGGATGGTGCCCGCCTGGGTCTGGAAGTTGGACTGGCCGGCCACCATCTTGACCAGGCCGAAGTCGCCCA
Organism: Chloroflexota bacterium; assembly: GCA_034666445.1. Classification (GTDB taxonomy): domain Bacteria; phylum Chloroflexota; class Dormibacteria; order DASZGP01; family DASZGP01; genus JAXDLV01. Next base: position 461 of record JAXDLV010000036.1, read on the forward strand.
GCTTGCAGGCGCCGGACACCGTGACGAACACGTTGCCGGGCTTGAGGTCGCGGTGGACGATGCCTCGCTTGCTGGCGTACTCCAGCGCGGCCGCGATGTCGCCGAGGGCGCGCAGCGCCTGGGCGATGTCCAGCGGCTGGCGGTCCATCAGCTGGCGCAGGGACGGGCCTCGGACGTACTCCATGATCATGAAGAGGTCGTTGCCCTGGGTGGCCATGTCGTAGATGCCCACGACGTTGGGGTGGTTCATCTGGGCCAGCGCCCGTGCCTCCCTCTGGAACCGGGCCAGCATCTCCGGGTCGCCGTTCCAGGCGCCCAGGATCTGCTTGGCGGCGACGTAGCGGTTGAGGGTGGTCTGACGGGCCAGGTACACGGCCCCCATGGCTCCCTTGCCGATGGTCTGGACGAACTCGATCCCGGTCAGGTCAGGCAATCTGTCCCAGGCCTCTTCGAGTTCGCGGCTCCCAGCATCGGGCCACTATAGTAACCGCCCGACCCGGTGCCGCCACCCCGCTGTCGCAACCTCGTGCCGCCCCCCGGGGCGGCCGGTGACTCAGCCCGCGGACGCCTCCGCCAGGTCGGCCACCGCGGCCGAGAGCAGGACCTCGGACAGTCGCACCACCTCGCCGACCACCAGCACCGCCGGCGTGCCCATCGCGGCGTGCTCGGCGGCGTCGGCGATGGTCTCCAGGGTGGCCACGACGTGGCGCTGCTCGGGCCGGGTGGCGGCCATCACCACCGCCGCGGGCGTCGACGCGGGCCGCCCGGCCAGCACCAGCGCGCGGCTCAGCTGCCGCAGCCGGGCGCCGCCCATCAGCACCACGAGCGTGTCCGCGCCCCCGGCCAGCCGCTCCCAGCGGACGTCGCCGGCCGCGTCCGCGACGTGGCCGGTGACGATGGTGACCGAGCTGGCCACACCGCGGTGGGTCAGGGGGATACCGGCGGCGGCGGGTGCCGCCAGCGCCGAGCTGACGCCGGGAACGACCTCAAATGCCACCCCGCGCTCGAGCAGGGCAGCCCCCTCCTCGCCGCCTCGGCCGAAAAGGTAGGGGTCTCCGCCCTTGAGTCTGACCACCACCTCGCCGGCGGCCGCGCGGGCCGCCATGGCGTCCGCCACCCCCGCGGTTTCGCGCCGCTCCTGGCCCGCGCGGCGCCCCACCGGGACCATCTCCGCGGAGGGAGCGACCGCCAGGATGGCACCGGGCACCAACGCGTCGTGGAAGACGACGTCGGCCGCGGCGAGCAGCTCCGCGGCGCGGACGGTGAGCAGCCCGGGGTCCCCGGGACCGGCCCCCACCAGGAACACGCGGGGCGTGTTGCCACCTCTTTCAGCCATCTTTATAATCCTATCTTTCTAGTAGGAATTACGGATTAGCAGCAGGAGCCAGCAGGTGAATCCAGCGTGTCGAGCCCGGAACCCCTATCGCACCCCAATGCCGAGCTCGTCGCGGAGGCCGCCGCTCGCCTGAGGGGCGCCCCCCCCGAGCAGGTGCTCGACTGGGCCCTCTCCACCTTCCCGCGCGACCGCATCTCCATCTGCACCTCGCTGCAGGACGAGGGCATGGCGGTGCTCGACATGGCCGTCCGGATCGACTGGGCGGTCAACATCTTCACCATCGACACCGGCCGCCTGCCGTCGGCGACCTACGACCTGATGGACGAGGTCCACGACCGCTTCGGCACCCGCATCGAGGTGATCTACCCCGACGCCGGGGAGATCTCGAAGCTGGTCACCGAGCACGGCATCAACCTGATGTACAAGTCCACCGAGCTGCGTCTCAGCTGCTGCGACGTGCGCAAGGCGCGGCCGCTCAACCGCAAGCTCGCGGGTCTCGACGCCTGGATCACGGGGCTGCGCCGCGACCAGAACGCCACTCGGGCCGACGTCGCCGAGGTGGAGCTGGACATGGCCCACGGCGGCATCGTCAAGGTCAACCCGCTGGCCCGCTGGAGCCACGACGACGTGCTGACGTACATCAAGGAGCACAAGGTCCCGCGCAACACGCTCTACCTCAAGGGCTACACCAGCATCGGCTGCGACCCGTGCACCCGCGCGATCGAGCCCGGCGAGGACCTGCGCGCGGGCCGCTGGTGGTGGGAGCAGGGCGCCGACGAGTGCGGCATCCACTACGAGATGGTGGTCGACGAGGCGGGCAACAGCAGCATCAAGGTCATCCCGACTGACGCCGCGGATAAGGTAGGGGCTTGATGACCGAGGGCGAGGACAGGGCCGGCTCGACGCTGGCGGAGAGTGAGGAGGACGCGCTCCTCCAGGACTCGCCGCTGGAGATCCCCCGGCCCAAGCGCGCCCAGGGCCAGTGGGGCCTGGGCTACCTCGAGCCGCTGACGCCGCAGGAGACCAACAAGCGCAACCAGGACGGCCTCGACGTCTACGAGCGGATCATCCACCAGTACTCCAAGACCGGCTGGGACTCGATCGACCCCGCCGACCTCAGCGGCCGCTTCCGCTGGTACGGGCTGTACACCCAGCGGCCCGAGGAGGACCAGATGTTCATGATGCGCGTGCGCATGCCGGGCGGGCAGCTCAACGCGCAGCAGGTGGACGTCTGCGCCGAGATCGCCCGCCGCTGGGGCGGCGGCGTGATCGACGTCACCGACCGGCAGAACTTCCAGTTCCACAACCTCCACATCGAGGACGTGCCCGAGGTCTGGGCGCTGCTGTCAGCCGTCGGGCTGTCGACGCTGGAGACCTGCGGCGACGTGACCCGCAACGTGCTGGGCTGTCCCACCGCCGGAGTGGACGCGGCGGAGTACCTCGACGCCACCCCGTACGTGCTGTCGGTCGGCCGCCGGCTCACCGGAACCAAGGAGTTCTCCAACCTGCCCCGCAAGTACAAGATCTCGATCACCGGCTGTACCCATCGCTGCGCGGCCGACGACATCAACGACATCGGCGCGGTGGCCCACCGCGTCGACGGCCGTATCGGCTTCGACGTGCTGGTGGGCGGAGGGCTGTCGACCACCCCCCACATGGCCCAGTCGCTGGGGGTCTTCGTGCCCCCGGAGGAGCTCGAGGAGCTGTGCGTGGCGATCACGACCCTGTTTCGCGACTACGGCTACCGCCGCGCCCGCAACCGCGCCCGGCTGAAGTTCCTGGTGGCGGACTGGGGAGTGGAGAAGTTCCGCGAGGTCCTTGAGAAGAAGTACCTGAAGCGGACGCTTCGCGACGGTCCCCCGGCGCCGCCGGCATCGGCCGCGCACCGCGACCACGTCGGCATCCACCGCCAGGCCGACGGCAACATGTACGTCGGCTTCCCGCTGGTGGCGGGCCGGACCGACGCCGACCAGCTGCAGGCCATCGGCCGGCTGGCGAGCAAATACGGCAAGGGCCGGGTGCGCTGCACCACCCAGCAGAAGATGGTCATCCTCGACATCCCCGAGGCCGGGGTCGAGGCGCTCGTGGGCGAGCTCGCGGGACTCGGCCTGCAGGTGAGGGCGTCGAGCTTCCGGCGCTCCACGATGGCGTGCACCGGGATCGAGTTCTGCAAGCTGGCGGTGGCGGAGACCAAGTCCCGCGCAGGCACGCTGGTCGACGAGATGGAGCGCCGGCTGCCCGACTTCGAGGACTACGCGCGCATCAACATCAACGGCTGCCCCAACTCCTGCGCCCGCTTCCAGGTCGCCGACCTCGGCTTCCTCGGCTCGATCGTCACCATCCAGGGCGTCCCCACCGAGGTGTTCCAGGTCTACCTCGGGGGCCACCTTGGCGAGACCAGGAGCTTCGGCCGGCTGGCCAAGGGCGCCCGCGTCCGCGGCGACCGCATGGCCGACTACGTCGAGGCGCTGCTGCGCCTCTACCTCTCGCGCCGGCTGCCGGAGCAGGACTTCACCGGCTACCTCAACGCGCTCGACGACGATGACCTGCAGGCCTTCGCCCGCGAGGCCATGCCGCCCGGCGCGCTGGTCGAGGCCGGCACCTCTGAGGGCGGGTCCGCCTACGCGGTGCGGGAGCTGACCGACGCCGACACCCCATTCGCCCGCGCCGCCGCCCGCCGCGCCAAGGAGGCCAAATGAGCTCATCCCGTTCGCCGGAGACGGCAACCGACGCCCACCGCGGCGTCACCATCTGGCTGACCGGCCTCTCCGGCGCCGGCAAGTCCACGATCTCGACCGCCCTCGCCGCCGAGCTCGAGCTTCGTGGCAAGCGCGTCGAGGTCCTCGACGGCGACATCATCCGCGAGAACCTCAGCAAGGGCCTGGGCTTCAGCAAGGAGGACCGGGACGAGAACATCCGCCGCATCGGCTTCGTCGCCCAGCTGCTGACGCGCAACGGCGCGTTCGTACTGGTGGCGGCGATCTCCCCGTACCGCGAGGTCCGCGACGAGGTGCGCAGCCGCATCGGCGACTTCGTCGAGGTCTACGTCGAGTGCTCGATCCCGGAACTGACCCGCCGCGACGTCAAGGGCCTCTATGCCAAGGCGCTCTCGGGTGAGATCAAGAACTTCACCGGCGTCAGCGACCCGTACGAGGCGCCGCTGCACCCCGAGGTGGCCGTCAGCAGCGAGACCCAGACAGTGGGCGAGTCGGTGGCCGACATCCTCGCCGCGCTCCAGGCCCGCGGCTACCTGTCCCGCGACTCGATCCCCGCCGGCGTCCACCTGGAGCACCTGGGCGACGCCAGCCACACGGCCGCGTCGGACCAGCGCGAGGAGAAGCGGGTGGCGGGCATCCTGCCCCACGGCGGCGTCCTCCAGGTCCGCCAGGCCAGTGCCGAGCGTGCCCGGGAGCTGTCGGAGGAGGCCCAGCACCTGACCTCCATCGACCTCGACGCGTGGGCCCTGAGCGACCTCGAGCTGATGGCGGGCGGCGGCATGAGCCCGCTCAACGGTTTCATGCGCGAGGCCGACATGCTGTCCGTCTGCGAGAGGATGCGCCTCAGCGACGGCATGGTCTGGAGCCTGCCCATCATCCTCCCCGTGGACGCCGCCACCGCCGCCGGCCTGGGCGTCGGACAGCGGGTGGCGCTGCACTCCGGGGGCCGAGCGCTGGCGGTGCTCACGGTGAGCGAGACCTACTCCTACGACCGCGCCCGGGTGGCCGCCGAGGTCTACGGCACCAGCGACGAGGCCCACCCGGGCGTGGCCCGTGTCCTGGCCCAGCCGGACCACGCCGTCGCCGGCGCGGTGGATGTGATCTCCCTGCCCAAGGCCAGCTTTGCCGAGTACCGCCTGACCCCCGTCCAGACCCGCGCGGTGTTCGCCGAGAAGGGCTGGCAGACGGTGGTTGGCTTCCAGACGCGCAACCCCGTGCACCGTGCCCACGAATACCTCCAGAAGGTCGCGCTGGAGCAGGTCGACGGCCTGCTGCTGCACCCGCTGGTGGGGGAGACCAAGGGCGATGACATCCCCGCCGACGTCCGCATGCGCTGCTACCAGGCCCTGATCGAGCACCACTACCCCGCCGACCGCGTGCAGCTGGCGGTGTTCCCTGCGTCGATGCGCTACGCCGGCCCGCGCGAGGCGATCTTCCACGCGCTGGTACGCAAGAACTACGGCTGCACCCACTTCATCGTGGGCCGCGACCACGCCGGCGTCGGGTCCTACTACGGCACCTACGACGCGCAGCAGATCTTCGACGAGTTCGACCCGGCCGAGATCGGGATCGAGCTGCTCAAATTCGAGCACTCCTTCTACTGCCGAGCCTGCGGCCAGATGGCCACCACCCGCACGTGCCCCCACGGCTCAGACGAGCGCGTCATCCTGAGCGGCACGAAGGTCCGCGAGATGCTGCGGGCCGGGGACGACCTGCCGGTCGAGTTCACCCGCCCGGAGATCGCGGAGATCCTGCGCGAGGCCGAGCAGGCGCGCGAGCAGGTCGGCGCGCCGGGCTGACGCCCGGGTAGTGGGCTACTA
>JAXDLV010000037.1:0-7826 GCA_034666445.1 Chloroflexota bacterium
GTGAAGCTTTCCCACGTCGCCGGGTCGGCCGTCCGTCGTGCGGCACGCATGAGCATGCCCGTCAAGGCCGCCGCCGCAGGGGTAACCCTGGTCGCGGTGGCCGCCGTCGTGACAGTGGCCACCCGGCCGCCGGCCAACGTGCTCGCCAACGCCGGGTTCGAGACGGCGGGAATTGCCACGCAGCTGCAGACCATCCCGGTGGCCAGGTCCAACGGTGCGTGGTTGGCGGCGGGCCAGACGCAGGTGCCGGTACGCAACACCGCCCAGCCGGTGCACAGTGGCAGCGCGAGCGGCGAGGTGCACACGCCGAACGGCGGTGGCAGCGGCTACTTCCTCCAGGACGTCCCATCGCTGAACCCCAACTCCAGTTACGAGCTGGCCGCGTGGGTCTACCCGGTGACGGGCCACCAGCTGGTGGAAGTGCTGTATGGCTGGGACCGGACTGGCTCAGCGACGGGTACCAACTACATCTTCATGGAGCCGGGGCGCACCGAGTACGGCGCATTCGGAACGACCGCGAACGGACCGGCTATCACCTACGGGGCCTGGCATGAGGTGCGCCTCAAGGTGGACGCCGGGGCCAAGGTCGCAACCCTCGTCATCGATGGCAAGGAGATCGGGAAGACGCCGGTTGGTAAGAACACGTTCACCGGGCAGCTGACGGCGGTCCTCGGCCAGGGCGCCGGGGGCAGCAACCCCGAGGACCACTTCTACTACGACGACGTCAGCCTCACCCTGAAGTAGCGTCCGGGCTGCGCCGCCCGGGGTCAGGCGGTGGGCGTCATCTTATAGAGGCGGTAGTAGTAGGCAGCCAGCTCGGTCTTGGCATCCGATCCAGCTGGGGAGACGAAGCCGGACACCATCGCCATGCGCAGGTATTCGACCTGGCTGTAGAGGCCGTCCTTGGGGTAGGTGATCCCGTCGCCCTTGCCGCCGCCGATGCTGACCTTGCCCCCCGGGTTCGCGCTGAGAATGTCGTTCTCCGTGTTCACGAAGGACATGAACGCTCGCCCGTCCTTGAGCCGGTAGACGGGTTCCACGGTGCCCTCGTCCTTCCAGGTGACGGTGTCCACAAGGTGCTTGGCAGTGATGTCGACCTTGCTCTTCCTGCGATCGGCGAGGAGGGAGCTGAGATCTGCGGAAGGGGCCAGCTCGGCGTCGAACGAGATGGTGGCAGCGCCGCCGATCGTGTCATTGGCGAACTGCGCGAAGTGGGCAGACAGCGTCTGCCCGTCGATGCTGTATTTGGACAGCTGGTCTGGTGGTACCGCCTGGAGGAAGCCATCCTTGTCGAGGTCAAACTCGGGGGCGCTCACGCCCGCGGAGAAAGTCACCTGGTAGGTCGCCAGCCAGCCGACGTCGGTGTTCTGCTTCGTGAAGATCCAGAGCTCCGTCAGCGACTTGCCCTTGTCGTCACCGGCCTGGAGGTTGAAGGTCTCGGTCGCAAGGAAATGCGCCGGGTAGCTCGACTGGTGGGGCACCAGGACCTTGTTGACTCTGTCTGGCGTGGAGGTGGTGGCTGGCTTCGGGGAAGCCTGCTCCTTTCGGCGCGCGGCATCGTCGGCCGTCCTCAACGCTCCGCCCTCGAGGTCGTAGCCGGCAAGCCCCCCGGTGGTCAGGTACGCCTCGAAGGCCGCCGTGGCTTCGGCGGTGGTGACCAGCTCGGGGCTCGGACTGGGGCTCGGGCTGGCGACCGCACCCGGAGCTGACACCGGGCCCAGCTGGCAGCCGATGAGCAGCAGACCGCCGACCACGATGCCAGTAACCGCTCGATGCATCCTGTTCCTCCGCCCTGTGACGGAGTCAATCTGGACCCCTGGCCCCGGTCGTGTCAATCGATGGGACCGGGGTAAGGCGAACCAGCCGGGCCGCCCTTCAACCACCCTCCGACACGGCTTCAACAATCAGGGCCTTCAGCGCGGACTCGTTGACGGGGTCACCCTCGTGGAAGTCGATCGCGCGAACCGTCTTGCTGTCAAGACGGGTGTTGAACAGACCCTTGGGATCGTTGAGCTGGGCACCCTTGGGAAAGGTCAACCTGACGGCGTTCTTGAGCGCTTCGCCGATACAGATGTTGCCGCCGTGCGACCAGACGGGCACGCCCTCCGGCCGCGAGGGCTTCTTCCACTTCACCTCTTCGACGATGGCCGGGTCGGCGTCCTTGACCACTGAACGGAGCTGAGCCAGTCGCTCGCCGCGCCATCCCCCGATCTTCTTGATGATGGCGTCGATCTCTGTGGATGCACTCACTTCGCTGCCGGCTCCTGGTTGCGACGGCTCAGAACCCAGCTGACGGACGGGCTTATCTCCTTGTCGGTGCGGTGGATGCAACCGATCCAGCAGCACGGCCGCCGCTTCCCGTCCAGGACCTCTTCACGGACCCGATCGACGTGCTCGCTCCTCGTCTCGGCTTTCTTGGGGGAGATCACCCAGCAGATCCACTCGTTGCGGGCCAGCGGCGTGAGGTCCTCCCAGAGCGCCAGGAGGTCGTGATCGGCGAGCAGAACTCTCCGGAGATCGGGCGGTACGTCATGTACGACGCCTTCGGAGACTGTTTTCGTGCTCATTGAGGCAGTAACAAGTATCGGCCAGACCGAGTGTGGAGTCAGCGCGATCTCACCTCAGCAATGCCGGGGCTGAGATCAGGCGGTCAGTATCGCCATCCTCCGGCTGAAGGTGGTGTCATCGATCTGGGCCAGCATGAATCCGGCCAAATCGGCTCGGCTCACCTTGCCCAACCCGCGGACCCGGAGGTGCTCGCCGGCCTGGTACTGACCCGTGGCCTGGCCGTTCCCCAGCGGTGGTGCGTAGACGGTTGTCCAGTTGAGGTTGCTGGCACGGAGAGCGGCCTCCGCCGCCGCTTTGTCCCTGGCGACCTGGCGGAGTGCGGTACCGAAGACGATCCGAAGAAGGGGCGGTGCCATCGGAGCGCTGGCGCCGACTCCGAGCGCTGAGAGCACAATCACGCGATCTACGTGGTGCCGCTCCATTGCCGGGATGACGGCAGCCATGCAGTCCGCCATAAGGCTCGCTCTGAGGAGCTCTCTCGGATCATTGACTCCGAGCGTGCTCAAGACTGCGTCCTGGCCGGCCACGGCCTCATCGACAGCGGCTGAGTCCATCACGCTGCCGACACGAATGACCAGGTACGGGTCTTCCAACGACAGTTTGGCTGGATTCCTCACGAGCGCGGTCACATCGTTTCCTGCGGCCAGCGCCTGCCTGACCAGCTGCTGGCCGGTGCCACCCGTGGCGCCGAGAAGAAGCAGTTTCATGGAGGTCCGAGGCTACCAAGCTATTGAACCCATGTCAAATAGTAAGATAGGATCCACCACATGATGGCGAGGGCAGACGCACCCCCGCGAGGCAGGGTGAGGCGGCGTCTCACGGTGGCGGCGCGTCGGGAGCAGCTGATCAGGTTAGGCATGGAGATGTTCTCCACGCGCCCATATGACGAGATCTGGATAGAGGAGATCGCGGAGCTGGCCGGGGTTTCCCGGGGACTTCTGTACCACTACTTCCCGACCAAACGTGATTTCTATGTGGCGGTTACCCGGGCGGCGGCCGCCGACGTGGGGGAAGCCACCGAGCCGGATCCCGGACTGCCGCCGACGCAGCGGCTCCAGGCAGGGATCGATGCCTTCCTGCAACAGGCGGAGCGGCGCTCGCACGGGTTCCTGACCGCGTACCGAGGCACCCTGGCCAGTGACGCCGAGGTCCGCGCGATAGTCGAGGACAGCCGACAGCGGCAGGCGAAACGCATCCTGGATGTCGTCGCGGGCGGACGTCCAATAAGCCCATTGGTCCAGCTGGCAGTGCAGGGGTGGATCGCGTTCGCCCAGGGGGTAACCGCCCAATGGCTACAGGAGCGGCAGGCGTCACGAGACGAGGTAACTCGTCTACTGCTGGGTACCCTGGTTGGGGCCGTCGCAGCAGCCGCTGGCGAGGCCTCTACGAAGCGAGTACGGCGCGCATAACGAACGTCCGACCTTCACCCGCCAGAACAACCCCGCCAAGCTCAGCGTCATAGGCGATGCTTCCGCAGACGCCTGCAATCTTGCGTTCCACCACAGGCGTGGCCCTGGCGCCAGCCCAAAACCATGTGTCCTCGGGTACGCGACAGGTGGCGGTGCTCTCACGACCGATGACAGCGCCGATGCTCGGGTCGAACGCGAGTCGATCGACGTAGCGATCCGCTGGCGCTGATCCATCCGGCAGACGTTGCCAGCTCCAGCCGGCGAAGCTCCAGGCGGTGCCGTTGCAGAGGAGGTAATCAACGCCCAGCAGAGGGTCGTGTGTCGCGGCCAAGCATGGCTGGAGATCTGGCGGCGCCTGGCGCTCGGTCCAGGTCAGGCCATCGAATCCCCACATGCGCGGCCCGAAATAGCAGATGCCCGGCAGCGGCGGGTTGCATGGCGGGGAGTAGACGCCGCCAAGGACGATGACGTTCCCGTTGGACGGATCGACCGCCATCACGTCCGCCTGCACCCATCTGCCAGGCTCTGCGGTCGCAGGCGCCGTGAGAGGCGCAGACCATGCCGCTCCGTTCCAGGTCGAAGCCCTGGTGATCCCGGTGTACTGGCATTGGTCCGGAGCGCACCCCGGGGTGCGGCCGAGCGTGACCGCCACGATCTCACCGATGGCGGGGCTGTACGTGAGGGCGCGCACCTCGTCGCCGAGCGGCGCGGCGCTCTGTTTGGCCCAGGTTCCACCGGTCATCAGATAGGTGGCCTCGCCAGAGCGCTCCGTGGCCAGCAGCTGGTGACGGCCCGGGTCGTACGCGATCTCCACGTCGGACGGGAGCGTGCCGGCGGGCAGCTCCATCCACTTCGCCACCAGGGCCTTGGGATGAGCAGCCATCGCGGGCCCGCCAATGGCGCCCGCGAATCCAAAACCAGACAGCGCCAGCAGCAGCGCCGTCGAGGCGCGGCGTGTCCGACTGGGCCCGCTCCACTTCACGTTCGATCTCCCGCCTTCTCTCGGGGTCCACCCCGTCCTGGCGGACAGTAACAGCCCACCCCGAGTTGGGGAACGGCCTGTTACATCAGGATGGGTGGGCGCCGGCTCTGGTGCCAAAACGGGCGGTTCCCCGAGCCCTCTCTTTGGCCTTAGGCGCTCGCCGCCGGCGCCTCGAACAACATCAGCCTGCCGACGCCCTTTAGGTCGTGCTCGCCGACGGCGGTGAAGGCCTGCCCTGTCATCCCGGGGCTGTCAGCAAAAGTCTGCGAAACCGTGACTGTACCCGGCCTCGCCACCGCCACGACCCTCGCCGCGGTGTTGACGGGGTTACCGAAGTAGTCTCCCTCAATCGGCAGTACCTCTCCGTAGTCGAGACCGGCCCTCGCCTCGGGCAGGCCCGCCTCCGCGGCAGCGCCATTGACGACGCCGTGGGCGGCGGCAAGCGCCACCACAGGTTCGTGAGCCACGAAGAGCACGGCGTCGCCGACGAGTTTAACCACCCGGGCACCGGCATTAGCGCAAACGCGCGTGACCAGCTCGTCGAAAGCGCTGACCAGATCGCTGAGATCCGCCCCGCGCATGTTCGCCACCAGGCCCGAGTAGCCCACCAGGTCCACAAATCCCACCGCGTGCGGCTCGGTTCCCGAGTCGGAGCGCGAAACTACCAGCTGGCGAATGGCGACGTCCAGTTGGCGGCGATGGGCGTTCAGGATCGGAGCGTCCAGCAGGGTAACCAGCATTTGCGATAGTGGAGCCAACGCGTCCAACTCCTCGACGCCCAGGCCTGCGTCGATCACCGGGTCGAGAAAGTGCTTCCGAAAGACCCGCTGCTCGGCCTCAGAGATGCGCGCGAATCCCTGCCCGTAGACCCGGGCCACCGCAACCAGGTCCTCCACCGAGATACCCAGGTTGAGCAGGGAGGCGACGGCCTTGAACATTTCCACGTCCTGAGGGTCGAACAGGCCCGTCGCCGAGTCCCCGACGTCAGGGAGACCAAACGCCCGCCAGACCGCGCGGATCAACTCGAGGTCCACGCCCGCGGCCTCGGCGAGGTCGGCCGCGGTCAGCTCCAGGGTCAGCCCGGCCGACCGCCGATAGATCTCCACCTGACGATCGGCCATCTCTGTCGGGAAGCTTCCAGCTGGCTCGTCGCTCATCCAGCCCATTTTGGAGGGCCCAGGCCTCAAGGATCAGAGCAGGCCTCTAACGTGCCACATTTTCGCTAGCAACCCGGTTCCGGTTGCGTCTGGGCACACAGATAACGCCGCACCCGAAAGAGTCGCCAGTCGTGCTCAGTGGTTGTCCAACCCGCGTACACGGCGAAGCCGATCCTGGGCCGCTCCCGCGGTGGAACCTTCGCGGTTGCCCTGTTGGCCGCGATGATCGTGCCTGAGAGGGTCTCATGCTCAGGGGTGTGGAGTAGGGTCCGATCCGGATACGTCGGCACCCCGATCAAGAGCTCGTGACCCGGTCCGAGCGCACGCTCCAGTCGCCAGACATCCCACTGGACGACAAGACGATAGAACGTGTCGCTGGGTGCCGCCGTGTCGTACATCATCACCACGACCTGGTCCACTCGTTCGGCCACCTCCCTGTAGTAGCTCAGCAACCAGTGGTCGTACGAAGGTGCCAGGAACGGTCCGATCGTCGCCAGGCCAGGCAGCTCCTCCGGGGCAGGCGCGGCGACCGACAGGACGCAGCCGCATGCTGCGGTACGCGCTTGAAGCTCCGCTAACAGGGCGAGGTATCCCACGTCACCGCTGGAGACCGGTTCGAGGTCGAGGTGGATCCCGTCGAAGCCCGCGTCCAGCAGCGCATCAGCCGCCATGGTTATCCGCTCGCGCGTCGAGGCGTCACTCAGATCCATCGGCTTGGCTGGCGTCCGGTTCTGGTGTCCGATCCAGGCCTGTGCGCGCACTTTCGGTGCTTGGTGATGCAGGTACGTGAGAAGTTGAGCGGCGGCGCCGTAGCCATTCGGTGGGAGCGTCCCGTCCTCATCCAGTGGTCCGACGTGGAAGAAGGCATCGGAGATGCGGTTCGGTCGAAAGTCCCGGTTGAAGAGAGCCTCGTACTCCGAGTTCGAATGAGGCCGGCTGGCCCACTCGTGGGCCTCCCAGACCCCTCCCAGGTCGTTGTCTTGAGGTAGCGGATAGGTCGCGGCAGAACTCTCTAGAGCCCCCAGGAGCACGACCAGCGCGGCGATCCCAAGTAGGCGCGTCGCCCTAATTGCCAAATCCGCAATGGAAGAAGTAATCGCATTGGATGACGGTCACAACGGCATGGATGGCTACCGCGGCGACCCCGATACCGGACGCACTCATCACCATCGCTCCAAGGCGCGGCCGTTGCCGGACATCACCTCTCACCCGGACCACTACCGCCGCCGCTGGAAGCCAGAGCAGGAAAAGCGTCGCCTCCACCACGATCGCGATCACCGTGTTGGCCACGACCTGGATTTCCGCCGCCGATCTCTCTGGCGGACCGGGATCGTACCCCGGTGCCCAACTTGCCATGCCAATCGCGGCCACGACGGGATAGGCGATGGCGGCGAAGGCGAAGACAGCGTTCAATACCAGCAGCGGCGCCCGCGCGGCGAGGAAGCGCCTCAACGACAGGCGGCTTGCCTCGCATCCGCCGCCCAATGGTTCGATAGGCGTTCAGCGCTCCAATCCGTCGAGCCGTCTGGGGCGGTGCAAAGCTTGACGATCAGATCGGAGCTCCCACTGCCTAGGCCCACCGGGACGGAATCCGACGAGAGCGTGGCCAGGTAGTCGACGTCGAACGGACGCCCGTTGTGCCGACGGTCAAGGTTCAGTTGCACAACCAGCGCCTCCGTGTTGATGACGTTCAGTCCCAACACCATCAGG
>JAXDLV010000038.1:0-24428 GCA_034666445.1 Chloroflexota bacterium
GGTAGGGGTACGGGAAGTACGCGACGTCGGCCGGGTGGGCGTCCAGCATCGCCTCGATCCAGTCGCGGAAGCCCGACGGTCCCACCCCCCGGCTGGCGTCCCCATCGGTGAACACCCTCACCCTGTCGCCCTGGAGCGCGGCGGGCCAGCTGACCGGGTCGCCGCCGAGGTCGACCTCCGGCAGGAGGACATCGACCTCCCAGCCGTCCAGCCCTGGGTCGGTCATCGCCGCCCCGACCAGGCCCTGGACGTGCGTCCCGAGGCCGCTGGCGGCACCGGCGTAGGCGACCACGGCCACCCTCGGCACGGCCCGGCTCAGGCGGGGGTGGCGGTGACCATCACCACCGACGTCTCGGTGGCGGCCTCGTCCCCGGTGCACGGCGTCCACGCGGTGGGGGCCACGCGCCGGACGAAGCGCTGGTCGCCCACGCTCCAGCCCTCCAGCAGGCCAGCCAGCGAGGCGGAATCGTACACGCGGTGGTCCCAGGTGTCACCACGGGCGCCGTACGCGGCCGCCAGGACGAGGACGGCCTCGGGCCGCGCCAGCCTGCGCAGGCTCTGCATGGCGGCGATGTCCGCCCCCGGCGGACCCTCGGGCCGGCCGTAGGCGCCGAGGCCCACGTGCTCCATGACCAGGTGGGCGACGATGGCGTCGAAGGCCCCCGCCGGTCCATCCCACTCCTCCACCCGCGACGCGACCGGGGTGATGCCCGGGTGCTCCAGGCGGTAGGGCCGGGGGTCGAGCGCGGTGACGGCGAAGCCCGAGGAGGCCAGCGCCAGCGCCAGGGTGCTGCCTGTCGCGCCGACGTCGAGGACCGCGGCCCCGGGCGCCAGCCCGGCGAGCGCGCGGTGGACGTAGGCCACCGTGGCCACCCGGGGGTCGACCGACAGCACGTCGACGGTCTCCGTCGAATGCGCCAGGGAGACCTCGGGGGCCAGCCACAGGCCCGCCTGGGCGGCGAAGCCGTGGGGGCCGGCGCCGTAGTTCAGGAAGGCCGCCGACATCTCGTCCAGCTTGGACACCGGGGCCCCCACCAGCTCCGTCCACGGGGGTCGCCGCGCCAGCCGCTCCACGTGCTCCTGGGCGAGGTGGATGTCGCTCAGCTCGCGGTGCAGGGAACCGGCGACGCGCTCCGGGTCGACGGCCGCCTCGAAGCGCTCCCCGAGCAGGGTCAGCTGGTGGTCGAGGTGGTCCTGGAGGGTGGCGAAACGCCGCGTGACGTACCAGAACGGCAGCGCTGCGAGGCGCCGGGCCGCGTCCCGGGGGCCGCTCACCGGCGGCGGGCCTTGACCAGCACGACGCCGTCCTGGCCGTCGGGCCAGTCCGCCGACGACGCCGGCGCGGGCTCCCACTGGAGCGCGCCCGCGCGCCGGTAGACGCGCTGGTCGAGGACCTCGAAGCCCTCCAGCAGGGCGGCGAGGCGGGCGTCGTCGTAGGTGCGCTCGAAGTCCGTGGTCTCGGCGCGGCCGTACGGCGTCGTCAGCGCCAGCAGGCCACCGGGGCGAAGCCAGCGGAGGAACAGCTCCATGGCCTCGCGGTCGCCGCCGTCGCGCCCCCCCGGCTGGCTGTACGCCCTCAGCCCGAGGTGCTCGATCGTGGAGACGCAGAAGACCCCGTCCAGCGGCTCGCTGGGGCCGCGCCAGTCAAAGAGCCCCTCCTCCACCACGTCCAGGAGGGTATGGCCCAGGGGGTAGCCCCGCGGGTCCAGCGCAGTCGTGTGGAGGCCGAGAGAGGCCAGCGAGAGCGCCACCGTGCTCTCGGCCGAGCCGATGTCGACCACGTGGCTGCCCTGCGGCAGCTCGGCGGCGACCCCCATCGCGAAGGGCACCTCGACGATGCGCTCGTTGACCGCGACCAGCTCCGCCGACGCCGGCCTCAGCTGCACGTTGACCGCGGGGTTGAACCAGAGCCCCGCCTGGGCGCTGAAGCCTTCGTGCCCCACCGCCCAGTTGATCGTGGCCGCAGTCTCGGGCCCCACGCGGGCGAGGGGCAGCCCGCGCAGCGCGGGCGCCGCCCGCTCGGCGAAGGCGGGGTCGGTGGCGAAGCCGCCCTCCATGCGCTCCAGGCGGTCGTCGAGAACAGCCATGCGGCCGTCCAGGTGGTCCTGGAGGGTGGCGAAGCGCCGGTTCAGGTACCAGAACGGGATGGCGAGGATGCGCCTGCCCAGCCCCGAGCCATCACTCATTGAGCAGCAAGTCAATCATGCCCGGTCGCGGTAGCGGCCCGCCCGGCGCACCGTGGCGGCGGGGCCCTCCTCGCGAAGCGTGTGCCAGCCCTTGGCCGCGTACATCCGCAGCTGGCCGGCCCCCGCGGCCAGCGGGGAGACGGCATCGGCCGTCCGGGTGGGCCGCGCCACCCAGTCCACCAGGGGCGCCGCCACCCGGGGCCAGCGCAGCTCCTCCGCCACGGCCGCCGCCCCGTCGACGGCGCGCTGCCGCCGGGCCGCGTCGGTGGCCAGGGCCCTCATCGCCGCCGCGAAGCCCGCCACGTCGCCGGGGGCGGCAAGCTCGGCGGCGCCGGCCGCCGCCAGCCGCTCGGACAGGGCGTCGCCCGACGTCGCCGCCACCGGGAGGCGGGCCCAGGCGTAGTCCAGCAGCCGGGTGCGCCACGCGTAGCGGGTCTCGGCCGTGTCGCGGTGTGCCGACACCCCGATGTCGGCCTCCGCAAGGTAGGCGCCCCGGCGCTCGTACGGGACCCAGCCCTCGAGCAGGAACACGTTGCGGTCCAGGATGCCGGCGGCCTCGGCCGCCGCGCGGGCGCGGTCCGCGGCGCCGTGCGGCTGCAGCGCGCGGTTGGGCGGCGCCGAGCCCCTGAAGACAAGCCGCAGCGCCGGCAGCTCCGCGGCCAGCTGCGCGGTGGCCTCGACCACCAGCTCGGGCGCGAACCACTCGTGCAGACCCCCACCCCAGATCGCCACCACGTCGTCCGGCCCGATCCCGGGGTGGACGCCGCGCAGCACCGGCGCCGCGGCGCGGGTGGCCCACCCCTCGGGCACGCCAAAGGGCATCACCCGGCAGAGGTCACCCAGCGACGGGTCGTCCCGGTAGGCCTCGATCGTCAGCCGGCTCGCGGCCCGCAGCGCCCCCAGCCAGAGCTCGCGCTGCCGCTCGCTGGCGCAGAAGAGCACGTCCGCCCTGGCGACCTCGAGGCGGAGGTTGGCCGCCGCCGCCGCCAGCGTGGCGCCGGCCACCGCGGGCGGGGCGTCGCGGTACAGCTCCGCCGCCTCCAGGAGCACCGGGTCGTAGAGGTCGACGGCGACCGGGACGTCGGCCCGGGCGATGACCGGGAAACGCCCCATCAGGTTGGCGCCGCAGAGCACGCTGTCGACCTGCTTCAACTCCCGTCGCAGGCTGGCGGCGGAGAGCGGGACGCGGCTGACCCCACCGCCCAGCGGCGGGGCGCCCTCCCCCGCCGGCGCCGCGATCGTGACCTCGGCGCCCCCGGCCGCGACCACCCGGGCCAGCTCGACCGCGCGGATCGCAGGGCCGGCCATGCGCGCGCCCAGCGGCTCGCCGCAGACCACCAGCAGGCGCCGCCCGGTCATCGCGGGGCGGTGCTGCCGAGGGTACGGGTGGTGAACCCCGCGGCGTTGGCGCCACCAAGCCGGAGCCGCTGCCGGAACGCTGCCGGGGTGAGCGTCCGCTGCGCGCGGATGGCGGCCCGGGCCGGTCGCTCGCTGCGGCGCAGGCGGAGGAAGTCGACGATCCCCAGCAGCGACGACGGCGCGCTGACCAGCGCCAGCGCCCAGCGCGCCAGCATCTGCCCCGCCACCCAGGGCAGGTCCGGCAGCAGCGTGTCGAGCGCCTCGTTGCGATAGAGCACCAGGAGCCGGTTCTTGACGATGTGGCGCTGCACCGCCGCCGTCCGCCGGGCGCCGCTGCCCGACCGGGTGTGCTCCGCGCGGGCGTCGACCACCACCGCCTCCCAGCCGAGCCAGCCTGCGCGCATGTCGAGGTCGACGTCCTCGAGGTAGGCGAAGAACGCCGGGTCGAGGTAGTGCCCCGTCACCCGCTCCACCGCGTCGAGCATGTCGCGGCGGTAGACGGCGGCGGCGGCGGTGACGCCGAAGGGCCGCGCCGGGGCCCAGGCCCTCGCCGTGGTCGGCTGGTTCTCGCCCCGGTTGCGAACCCAACGGCCCCGGGTCACCACGTGGCCCGCCGAGTCCACCACGTCCCCGCCGGGGCGCACCAGCAGCCCCTGCACCGCACCGACGGTCGGGTCGGCGAGCGCCTCGAGGCAGCGCGACAGGTAGCCGCGGCCCAGTACGGTATCGAAGTTGAGCAGCGCCACCGCCTCGCCCCGCGTCGCGGCGATCCCGCGGTTGACGGCGGGCGCAAAGCCGAGGTTGTCGTCCAGGGCGATCACCGTCGCCGCCGGCCATGCCGCCCGCACGAGGTCCACCGAGGCGTCCGCCGAGCCGTTGTCCACCACCACCAGCTCCAGCCCGGGGATGTCCTGGGCGGATAGGGAGTCGAGGAAGCCGGGAAGCTCCGCGGCCGAGTTCCAGGTGACCACCACCGCGCTCAGGGCGAGCGGGCGGTCGGGGGGCGCCAGGACCTCTCCTATTCCCGCGACGAGGCGTCCACCCCGCCGCCCCCGGCGGAACGCACCCGCGAGTCACCGCCGGTCTCCCAGCGCGAGGCGACCGAGACCATGCCCTCGACCGGCTTGCCCAGGACGGCCACCAGGACGGTGTCGTGGATCGGGTGCAGGAGCTCGCTGGTCTCAGGGTCCAGGGCCACCACCTCGATCCGGTAGCTGTCGGGGACCAGCGGCATGCGGTCGAAGTGGCAGGCGAAGTCGGCGCCGCCCGCCGGCACCGACACCGGCCCGTCGTGGATGGTGCTGGACGAAGCCATGATCGTGCCGTTCTCCGCCACCCAGCGCACCACCAGGTGGGCGGCCCCCATCGCGACCGGGGTGGAGATTCGGAAGCTGACGATGGCGGGCTCGTCGGTCTTGATGGAGGCGACCGGGGCGCCGGACGCGTCCAGCACCCTGACGTCCTCGAGGTGCGCCTGGTCGTCGTCGAACCCCGCCTTGATCGACCGCTCCGTGACCGACGCGACGTAGCCCTGGGCCACGTCCTGGGGCTTGCCGTCCGCCAGCAGCTTGCCGCCGTCGAGCCAGACCGCGCGGTCGCAGATCCGGCGCACCGACTCCAGGTCATGGCTGACGAGGACGATCGTCTTGCCGCGGCGGCGCAGGTCCGCCGCGCGGGCGAAGCACTTCCGCTGGAAGTCGCGGTCGCCCACCGCCAGGACCTCGTCGATGATCAAGATGTCGGGATCGACGTGCACCGCGACGGCGAACGCCAGCCGCGCGTACATCCCCGACGAGTAGGTCTTGACCGGGTTGTCGATGTAGTTCTCAATGCCGCTGAACTCCACGATCTCGTCGAAGCGCTCGTCGATGAAGCGGCGGCTGAGGCCCATCAGCGCCGAGTAGAGGTAGACGTTCTCGCGCCCGGAGTACTCGCCCTGGAACCCCGCCCCCAGCTCGAGCAGGGTGGAGACCCGGCCGCGGACCGTGACGGTCCCCTCGTCGGGGGTCATCAGGCCGGCAATCACCTTGAGCATCGTCGACTTGCCGGCGCCGTTGCGGCCGATGATGCCGAGCGCCTGGCCCTCCGGGATGTCGAGCGACACGTGGTCGAGCACGGTCACCTGCTCGAACACCGCACGGCGCCTCCGCAGGAGGGTTTCCTTCAGCGTCGAGTGGCGGCGGTGGAAGACCTTGAAGGACTTGGTGACGCCCTCCAGCTCGATGGCGTTTGGCATCAGCCCCGGGGGCTTGGACCGCGCCCGGTCACACCTCCTCCACGAATCGGTGGGACAGGCGCACGAAGGTGACGAAGCCCACCACCAGGAGCGCCAGCGACAGCGCGATGAAGCCAAGCAGCGGGCGGGGGTTGGGCCAGGTGGTGGTGAAGGTGCCGAGGTACGTGGTCGCGGTGCCCGCATGCACGGCGTCCGGCGAGCCGTAGAAGATGTCCTGGTACGACTCCACCAGCCAGGTCATCGGGTTGACCTTGATGATCGTGCTGGCCAGCTCGTTGCCGTGGATCTGCTCCCGCGGGTAGATGATCGGCGTCGCGAAGAACCAGACGGTCAGGACTATGCCCAGGAAGTGCTCGACGTCGCGGAAGAACACGTTGAGCGAGGAGAGGAGCAGGCCGAGGCCGATGACGAAGCAGGTCTCCGCGAAGACCAGCACAGGGAGCAGAAGCAGGGACGGCCCCAGGGGGTGGCGGTAGACGGCGACCAGGCCGAACAGCAGCACAAGCGAGATCACGAAGTTGACCAGGCCACTGAGGGCGACGGACGAAGGCAGCAGCGACGTCGGGAACCGGGTCTTCTTAACCAGGTTGCTGTTGGCCACCACCGACGTGGTCGCGGCGGGCAGCGTCGTACCGAAGAAGGTCCACGCCAGCAGCCCGGAGAGGACGTAGATCGGGAACTCCGGCTTCTGCGCCCCGAAGATGGTCCCAAAGATCGCCGTGTAGACCAGCATCATCAGTAGCGGGTTCAGCAGCGACCAGAAGAGCCCGATCGCCGAGGCCTTGTACTTGATCTTGAGGTCCTTGACGATGAGCATGCGAAGCAGCTCGTTGTGGGCGGCGACGTCCTTCACGGCCGGCACCACCCCGCCCAACCACGTGTCGCGGCTGCGGGAGCTCACGGTCACGGACATCGGAGCGATTCTAGACGACGCCAGTTCGCCTCAAACTCGCGGATCGGCCCTCCGCGAGATCAACGGAGCCACCACGCCGCGACCTCCCCGGCGTCGTCCGGGGGGCGCTCCAGGAGTCGCTCGAAGAACGCCAGCACGTCGGCGCGGTGCTCCATCGGCCCCACCACCACGCCGCGCACCTGTCGCAACGACAGCTCCGCCAGCAAGGCGCCGCGGGCGGGCGCGTCGAGGGTCGGAGCGGGCCGCCCGTCGCCGAGGGGACCCAGGAAGTCCGACATCGGCGACGCCCGGGGGCCGAGCCCGGCGTGGCCGTTGGCGTCGGGCCCGAGGAAGTAGCCGCTGGTCAGCCTGAACCTCATCCCGGAGTCCGCCTGCCAGAGCATCGGGTCGGGCGAGCCGGCGCCGTTGGTGGGCGCCACCAGCAGGACGTCGCCGTCGTTGACCTTCGCGGCGACGCGGCTGCTGAAGAAGGCCGGCGTCCGGGCGTCACCGGAGAGGTAGGGCTGCGCCGGGAAAACCGGGACCAGCGCGACCGCCGCGACCGCGAAGGCGACCGCGCGGCGAGACGCGGGGCCGGCCGTCAGCGCGCGGTCGAGGAACATCGCCAGCAGAAAGGCGGCAGCCAGGCTCACGAACAGCGACAGCCGCGCGGGCAAGATGTTGCCCAGCACCGGCAGGCGGTCGATGGGCCAGTACGGCAGCCTGATGCCGGTGTCCGCGCCCGCGACGTGGAGCCGGGCGCCGAGGCTGAACACCGCGAGCGAGGCGCCGGTGAGGAACGCAAGTCGCGCCACCGGCCGGCGCCACTGCCACGCGGCCGTCACCAGCAGCAGCGCCAGCAGCGGGACGCCGAGGTAGGCGCCCCACTCGCTGCCGTTCCCCGTGAAGCTGTTGGACAGCTCCACCCCAGGCGCCGGCGCGATCGCCTGGAAGCCATCCGGGACCACGAAGTTGAGCAGGTCGGTGACGTAGATCCCGTGCGCCTGGACCTCGCCGTGGAAGCGCTGCGGACCGAGGAACTGGAAGGCCAGCGGCACCGCCAGGACCGCCGCAGCGGTCACCGCGGCCGCCGCCAGCGCCACCGCGGCGTGGCGCCAGTGGGCGCGGACGCGGCGCCGGTTGAGCACCACCAGCCAGGCCGTGAGGACGGCGGCGGCCATCACCGTCGTGATGGCGATCTCCTCGCCGGTCAGAACCTGCGCCGCGGTCGCCAGCCCGAGCAGCGCGCCGACGAGTACCGGGCGGCGCCGCTGCGTCACGAGCGCCTCGCGCACGAGGATGAGCGCCAGCGGCGGGAACAGCGCCAGGGTGACGTGGACGTGGCCCGCGGACTGGCTGACCATGTATGGCGAGAAGCCGTAGAGCAGGCCGCCTGCGGCGGCGGCCAGCACGCGGTCGACGTGCGGGCGGATGGCCACGAACGCCACCCACGCCGACAGCGCCAGGGCCAGCGTGGCCAGCAGGTTGTAGGCGAACACCGGGCCGAGCGCCAGCGTCACGGGGGTCAGCAGGATCGACGGCAGCAGGATCGAGGTGTTCCACATCAGGTTCACGCCGTCGGGGTGGTTCATGTAGTCGGTGAAGAGCGGGTTCTGGAGGTGGGTCACGGCGTGCGCCCCCCACGCCAGGCTCCACACGAACACCGACGTGTCGCCCGGGTGGCCCACCACGCGGTGGAACGGGTCGACCCAGGTCGGAGCGAAGAGGCCGAACGCGAGGAGGACGTAGCCCACCGGCGCGACGGCCGCGACACGTCCCCCCGGAGCACGTCGCAGCCCTGTGTCGACCGCCTCCGAAACCATCGGCCGCGATTCTAGTGACAGCTATAATCCGCCATTGTTCGCGCCCAATTCGAGGTGAATGTGAGCCAAGCAGTCGTGGTCACCGGA
The DNA here is from genome assembly GCA_034666445.1 of Chloroflexota bacterium. Taxonomy (GTDB): domain Bacteria; phylum Chloroflexota; class Dormibacteria; order DASZGP01; family DASZGP01; genus JAXDLV01. Next base: position 8,584 of record JAXDLV010000038.1, read on the forward strand.
GGCGCAGGCTTCATCGGCAGCGAGGTAACGCGTCAGCTGGTGGCCCGCGGGCACCGGGTCCGGGTGGTCGACGACCTCAGCAAGGAGGGCCACGAGGTGCCCTCGGGGGTCGATTTCCAGCGCGCCGACCTGACCGAGCCGGGCGTCGCCGAGGAGCTCTTCGCGGGCTTCGACTCCTGCGTCAACCTGGCGGCCAAGATCGGTGGCATCGGCTACTTCCACGAGTACCCGGCCACCATCCTCTCCGAGAACAACAAGCTCTACTCGATGACCTTCGAGGCCGCCGTTACGCACAAGATGCAGCGCATGGTCTACATCTCCAGCTCGATGGTCTTCGAGAGCGCCACGACGTTCCCTTCGAAGGAGTCCGACCTCGAGAAGATCCCACCGCCGGTGTCGGCCTACGGCTTCAGCAAGCTCAGTGGCGAGTGGTATTGCCATGCGTTCGCTGACCAGTTCGGGCTGCCGTTCAGCATCTGCCGGCCGTTCAACGCCTACGGGGTCAACGAGTACCCCGGCGATGACGTCGGCTACGCGCATGTCATCCCCGACCTGACCAAGAAGATCCTCGCCGGCCAGGACCCGCTGGAGCTGCTGGGAGACGGAACCCAGACGCGGTCCTTCACGCACGTCCGGGACATCGCCCGGGGCGTGATCACCGTGTTGGAATCCGACAGGGCCGTGAACCAGGACTTCAACATCTCCAGCCCGGAGGAGATCACCATCCTGGGGCTGGCGAAGCGGATCTTTGAGGCCTGCGAGACGGGCAGGGACTTCCGCTGGAAGCCGGTCCCCGGCTTCACGTACGACATCAAGCGCCGCATCCCCGACACCTCCAAGGCCACCGAGCTGCTCGGCTTCACCGCCGAGGTCAAGCTGGACGACGGCCTGCGCGAGGTCATCGCCTGGCTGCGCACCGTGCTCGAGCCCAACACCACGGCGGCGCCCGTCTCGTCATGACCAGCGTCGGGGTCATCGGCACCGGCCGGGTCGGCCTGCCGCTCGCGCTCATCCTGGCGGACAAGGGCCTGGACGTCGTGGGCCTCGACGTCAACGCGGACTACGTCCGGCGCCTCAAGAACGGCGAGATGCCGTTCTGGGAGGAGGGCGCCGGGGAGCTCCTGGAGCGCCACATCGACAAGGGCTTCCACCCCACCGACGACCCCGCCGCGCTGACCGTGTGCGACTACCTGGTCCTGACCCTGGGCACCCCGGTCGACTCCAACATGGACCCGGACCTGTCGCAGATCGACGCCGCCCTGGACCAGCTCGGGCCCCACCTCAAGAAGGGCCAGACGCTGGTGCTGCGCTCAACGGTGTCGCCCGGCACGACGCGCTGGGTGCGGGCCAAGCTGGAGGATGAGCTGGGGTTCAAGGTCGGCACCGACCTCTTCCTCGCGTTCTGCCCGGAGCGGATCGCCGAGGGGCGGGCGCTCAAGGAGCTGACGACGGTGCCGCAGATCGTCGGAGGCATCGACGCCGAGTCCAGCCGCAGGGCCGCCGCCCTCTTCAAGCCGCTGGGGGTCGAGATCCTCGAGACCGACGACATCAGCGCCGAGCTGGCCAAGCTCTTCACCAACATGTACCGCTACATCAACTTCTCGATCTCCAACGAGTTCATGATCATCGCCGGCCGCTGGCAGCGCGACATCAACCACATCGTCAAGCTCGTCAACCACGGCTACGCCCGAGGGGGGCTCGCGCTGCCGGGGTTCACCGCCGGGCCATGCCTCTTCAAGGACGGCTTCTTCCTGGTCAACGAGATCCCCTTCACGGACCTCATCACCACCGCCTGGAAGATCAACGAGTCGGTGCCTCTGTTCCTGGTGACCAGCCTCAAGGCGCATGGCGAGCTGCGCAACAAGAAGGCTGTGATCATGGGCGCGGCGTTCAAGGCCGACTCCGATGACCCGCGGCAGTCACTGAGCTTCAAGGTGCAGAAGGCGCTCGAGCGGGAACGCGCCAACGTGGTGATGCACGACCCCCACGTGCCGGGACTCGACAGCGACCTGGCGACGACGCTTCGCGGCGCGGAGGTGGTGTTTGTCGCCACCAACCACACCGCCTACCGGCACCTGACGCCGGCGACCCTGCGGGGGATGGTCGGCGCCAACTGCCTGGTGTGCGACATCTGGAACATCTTCGACACCGACCAGGTCATCTTCGAGCTGGACAGCGCCGTGAACCAGGGGCCCGGCGCGCGTTCCCAGGCCGTCAGCCCTGGCTGACAGCCCGGCGGCCGTGAGGCTCACGGTCGTGGTCCCCGTCCACTTCGAGCAGGACAGCATCGCGGAGACCCTGCGCGGCCTGCGCGGCGCGATCGATGCGCAGTTCCGCTGCCTGGTGGTGTACGACCTCGAGGACGACCCAACCGTCGAGGTGGTCCGCGCGGGGGCGAAGGAGTGGCCGGAGACGGAGGCCGTCCGCAACGCGTATGGCCGCGGCGTGCTGGGAGCGATCAAGACGGGGCTGGAGGCCGCCACGGGCGAGTACGCGGTGGTGACGATGGCCGACCTGTCCGACGACCCGCAGGTGATCAACGAGATGTTGCGGCAGGCCGACGCCGGGAGCGACGTCGTGAGCGCGAGTCGTTATATGCGCGGCGGGTCCCAGGAGGGCGGACCGCCGCTCAAGAGCCTGATGTCGCGCGTTGCGGGTGTCTCGCTCCATCTCCTCACGCGCATCCCCACGCATGACCCGACCAACTCCTTCCGCCTGTACCGCGTGTCCTTCCTCCGCGAGACCCCGATCGAGAGCACCGGGGGCTTCGAGCTGGGCCTCGAGCTGACCGCCAAGGCGTACGTCGCCGGTCGGACGGTGACGGAGGTGCCGGCTTCCTGGCGCGACCGGACGGAGGGAGAGTCCAAGTTCCAGTTCCGCCGCTGGCTGCCCCTCTACCTGCGCTGGTACCTGTACACCGTGGCCCGGGCCCCGCTGGGATTTCGGCGCCCACGGACGTAGGCATCCTCGACGTGACCGACGAGGGGCGCGCCAGTGTGAGGCACCCCGTCGTGACGGGCATCGTCGCCGCCATCCTGATGGCCGTGGCGTCGTACGCGCAGGTTGATGGTCGGGTGGGGTTCGAGGAGTGTTCCGGCGGCGGGCTGCAGCTCGCGCCGACACGCTCAGTGGTGTGGGAGGCCTACGCGATCGAGGTTGGCCTCGCCGCCGGTATTGGGTTGGCAGCCTGGCTGGTGACCCGGCTTACCACCGCGCGGCCACGGGCGACCCGGCTCGGTGTTCGCGGTACCGATAACCCTGCTGGTCGCGGACCTGGTCGTCGCCTCGATCCCACGGGCCGAGTAGGCGCATTACTGCGATTGTTATGCCCCGCCGGGGAAGCTGATCGGACCAGCAGTCCTTTGTGGAGGCACACCCGGATGAATCTCGAGAATGGCACCAGTGGGACCGCCACGGTCCGCGACGCCGAGGGCGCCCGCTCGCGGCCGCTCGGCGAGACCACCGCTACCACCCTGCGGCCCGCCCAGCGCCTGCTCGTGGACGTCGGCCACTTCGACCTCGCGGCTGAGTCCACCAGGCTGATCCTGGAAGCGCGCGCATCGGCCACCGGGCGCAGCTCGAAGACGCTCGTGAAGCTGCCCCACCTCCACCTCACGCTCACCGCTGCGAAGGCGGGGACCCGCCTGGAGGACCACAGCACGCAGGCGCCGGCCGCGATCCTCGCGCTGGTGGGGACGTTCAGGATCCAGGTGGGGGACCAGACCCTCCGCGTCGGCCCGCAGCAGGCCGTCAGCCTGGTACCGAACCTCAAGCACGCCGTCGAGGCGATCGAGGACTGCGCCTTCCTGCTTACGCTGGGGTAGCCACGGCAGGGCAGCCCGGCCATTTACGGGGGCCGACCCGGGGTCCTACCTCGAGCTGACCCGCTTCTCGCGGCGCACGGCGTTCAGCGCCAGCCGCCCCGCGGCGACGCCGGCGATCCCGGCGGCGACGGCGCCGCTCACGACCCAGGGGCGCCGCCGCGCCTCGTGCTTGCGGTAGTAGGTCCACATCGATTTGTGGAACTCCACCAGCATCGCCCGGCTCTGCTTCTGGCTGGCCTCACCCTTGAGGTGCACCGCCCGGGCCGACGGCATGTACAGCCCCTTGTAGCCGGCGGCGCGGAGCCTGCGACACAGGTCGAGGTCCTCGCCGTACATGAAGAAGGACTCGTCAAACCCACCGACCTCGGCGAACGCCGACGCGCGCACCAGGAGGCAGGCGCCGGTGCCGGCCAGGAGCGGCTGCTCCTGGTCGTAGTCGAGGTGTCGCAGGCTGTAGCGATTGACCGCGCCGCTGTCGGGGAAGAGCCTGGTCACCCGGCTGAGATACAGGGCCGAGCCGATGACGTCCGGGTCGGCCCGGAGCGCGGCGTGGTCGACGTCGCCCGACGCCAGGTCCACGCGCGGGCCGACGTAGCCCAGCGCCGGATCGGCGTCGAGACGCATCGCCATCGCCCGGGTGTCCTGGGGGGTGATGACGCAGTCGGGGTTGAGGATCAGCAGGAAGTCGCGGTCGGTGTGGCGCGCGGCGACGTTGATGCCGGCACCAAACCCGATGTTCCCGGGCGCGCGAACCAGGCGCGCCCAGGGAAAGTCGGCCTCGATGGCCTCGGCGCTGCCGTCGGTCGACCCGTTGTCCACCACGACCACCTCGAGCGCCAGGCTGGCGTTGGACAGCGCCGCCAGCGCCTCGCGGAGCGGCCCGACCGTGTTGTAGCTCACGATGAGCACCGCCACGCGGCGGAGCATCTCAGCCATCGGCGAGCTCCGCGACGTAGTCGTGCAGGGCCTCGCGCCACGGCCGCAGCGGCGGCTCGCCAAGCGCCTGCCAGCGGCTGTTGGCCAGCACGGAGTAGGCGGGACGCCTCGCCGGGGTCGGGTATTCGGAAGTCGGGATCGGGTGCACCGTTGCGTCCAGGCCCCTCTCCTCGACGACGGCGCGTGCCAGCTCGTACCACGTGCAGTCGCCGCTGTTGCTGAGGTGATACACGCCGGGGTCCCCAACGTCGACCAGGCGCCGGGCGGCCACCGCCAGGTCGCGGGCCCAGGTGGGACTGCCGCGCTGGTCGTCGACGATCCGCATCTCGCCCTTCTCGCGGGCCAGGCGCAGCACGGTGAGGGGGAAGTTCGGCCCGGCGCCGCCGTAGAGCCACGAGGTGCGGACGACGTACGCCGAGGCCCCGGACTCCAGGACCTCGCGCTCCCCCACCAGCTTGGTTTCGCCATAAACCCCAAGCGGGTTGGGCTCGACGTCCTCCGCGATCGGGACCGTGGCGGTGCCGTCGAAGACGTAGTCGGTGCTGAAATGCACCAGCGGCGCGCCCGCCTCTGCCGCCGCGGCCGCGATCGCCCGCGGCGCGATGGCGTTGACCAGGTTCGCCCCCGCGATGTCCTCCTCGGCGCGGTCGACGGCGCTGTAGGCGGCGGCGTTGAAGACCACCCCAGGCCGGCCCTCCACCACCCGGTCGTGGACATGCGCGACGTCGGCCAGGTCCACCTCGCGCCGGGTCAGCGCAGTGACCTCGTCACCCTGCGCTCGACAGACGCGCACCAGCTCGCCCCCCAGCTGACCGCCCGCCCCAAAGACAAGGACTCGCATCGCCTGCTACGCGGTCGCCGGCTTGTAGTTCGCCTTGTAGTACTCCCAGAACTCGCCGGACTTCAGTGGGCGCCACCACCACTCGTTCTGCTGGTACCAGGCGACCGTCTGGCGCAGCCCGGCCTCGACGTCGTAGACGAGGTCCCAGCCCAGGGCGCGGGCCTTGCCGTTGTCGAGGCAGTAGCGATAGTCGTGTCCCGGCCGATCGGCGACGAACTTCTTCAGCGACGCCGGCTTGCCCAGCGCGGCCAGGATCATGTCCGCCACCTCGATCCCGCTGGTCTGCCCGCCGGCGCCGAGGTTGTACGTCTCGCCGGGGACCCCCTCATGCAGCACGATGTCGATCCCCTTGCAGTGGTCGTCGACGTGGATGTAGTCGCGCAGCGCCGCGCCCGACCCGTAGATGGGCAGCTCCCGGTCCTCGAGCGCGTTCGTGATGAACAGCGGCACGATCTTCTCGGGGTACTGGAACGGGCCGAAGTTGTTGGATCCGCGCGTGACCAGGACCGGCAGCCCGAAGCTGTCGCGGTAGGACCAGCACATCATCTCCCCGCCCGCCTTGCTGGCCGAGTACGGGCTGCGCGGGCGCAGTGGGTCGTCCTCCCGGGAGGCCCCCTCGGCGACGTGGCCGTAGACCTCGTCGGTCGACACCTGCAGGAAGCGCTCGTGGCCGTGGCGCTTGGCGGCCTCCAGCAGCACCCACGTCCCGTAGACGTCGGTGTTGATGAAGCTGCCCGCCTCCATCAGCGAACGATCGACGTGGGACTCCGCCGCGAAGTTCAGGATGCAGTCGGCCTCCCCTGCCAGCTGGTCGACCAGGGCGGCGTCGCATATGTCGCCCTTGACGAAGCGCATCCGGGGCTCCGCCTCGAGGTCCTTGAGGTTGTCGAGGTTGCCGGCGTAGGTCAGCTTGTCGAGCACCGTGACGCTGTAATCGGGGTGGTCCCGCAGGAACATGCGCACGAAGTTGCTGCCGATGAAGCCGGCGCCACCGGTGACGATGAAGCGCTTCATCGCGATGCCAGCGGCCGGGAGGTCACGTGACCGGCGGGGTGGCGACGAAGTCGTAGCCCAGCTCGGGGTCGTCGTGGGGGATGCGGCCCTCCTCCGACGGGTCGTAGACCGAGCTGGTGACGTAGATGAGGTGGGTGGTGTCCAGCGCCCGGCAGCCGTGCGCGACCATGGGCGGGATCTTCACGATCGTGGCGCCGTAGATGTCGCCCATGAACAGCTCGTTGAGCTGCCGGTGTGTCGGCGAGTCCTCGCGGAGGTCGTAGAGCGCCACCTTGAGGTTGCCGATCACGTACCACCAGTCGACCTGGTTGTGGTGGAAATGCCAGCCCTTACCCGACCCCGGGTGCATCAGGGAGTGGCTGAGCTGTCCGAACGAGCCCTCACCGAAGAACCCGTCGGTGACGCGGATCATCTCGCGGAAGAAGCCGCGCTCGTCCGCGTGCGTGACGAGGCGCTTGACCTCGACGCCCTGGATCAGGCCGGCGCCGCGCGCGTCGGTCGGGGGGGTGGCTTCGGTCTGCGTCATCGGCCCGATTCTATTCGGGCCCTACACAACCTCGACTTGCGAGTGATCTCCCAACGCCAGCTTGTACGCCCGCGGGCGGGCCTGCCCCCGGCGCACCACGACGTCCTTGCCGATGAGGCTGTCGGTGACCTTGCCCTCGATGTCGAGGATCGAGCTGTTCTCGAGCACGATGCTGTGCTCCACCTCGGACCCCCGCACGGTGCAGCCGAAGTGGATCGCGGTGTACGGCCCGACGTACGAGTCCTCGATCACGGTGTTCCGCCCGATGATCGCCGGGCCGCGGATCAGGGACCGGATGATGCTGGCGCCCGGCTCGATGATCACCTTGCCGATCAGGCGGGAATCGGCGTCGACGCTGCCCTCGTTGCGGGGCTCGGCGTCCTCCAGGACGATCCGGTTGGCCTCCAGCATGTCCTCCAGCTTCCCGGTGTCCTTCCACCACCCGGTGACCAGGTGGGGCAGCACCTCGCGGCCGTCGTCGATCAGCCACTGCAGGGCGTCGGTGATCTCGAGCTCGCCACGGGCCGAGGGCTTGATCGCGCTGACGGCGTCGAAGATCGCCGCCGTGAAGAGGTAGACGCCAACCAGCGCGAGGTCGGACCTCGGGTCGGCGGGCTTCTCCTCCAGGCTCTGCACCTGGCCGGCGTCGTTGAGGATCGCCACACCGAAGCGCTGCGGGTCGGGGACGGCGGTCAGCAGGATCATCGCGTCAGGCTTGCGCTCCGAGAACTCCTGCACCAGCGCCTTGATGCCGCCCGGCAGGAGGTTGTCGCCCAGGTACATCACGAACGGCTCGCCGGCGAGGTAGCTCTCCGCAATCCCCACGGCGTGGGCCAGCCCCAGCGGCGCCTCCTGCGGCAGGTACGTGATCCGCAGCCCCCACCGCGAGCCGTCGCCGCAGGCGGCCTCCACCTCGGCCGCGGTGTCGCCGACGATCATCCCCACGTCGCGGATGCCCGCCTCGGCGAGGTTCTCCAGCACGTAGTACAGGATCGGCTTGTTGGCCACCGGCACCAGCTGCTTGGCGCTGGTGTGGGTGATGGGCCGCAGCCGGGTGCCCTTGCCGCCGCTGAGGACAAGCCCCTTCATCGCGGGGCATGCTCCTGGTCCGTGGCGTCGGCCGCGGCGCCGCTACGCAGCTCGCGGCGCAGCGCCAGCATCTCGCGGACGGTGCGCAGGATCACGGCCGGGGTCGCGCCCTTGGATCGCCCCACCACGCGTGGGAAGTGATGCACCCCAACCTCGACGACGCGGAACCCCTGGTGGCGCGCTCGGAGCAGGAACTCTGCGCTGAAGAACGCCCCCCCGGCGCCGGGGTCGACGGCGTCGGCGACGTCGCGGCGCATCAGCTTGAAGGCGCAGTCGACGTCGTGCACCCGCAGCCCGAACGCCAGCCGCAGGAGCCGGTTGTAGACCCAGGCGATGAACAGCCGGTGGGGCTCGTCGGCGCGCTTGATGCGGTAGCCCGCCACCACGTCGGCGCTCTCCAGCAGCGGCCAGAGGAGCCTGAGCTCGGCGATGTCGAACTGCTGGTCGCCGTCGGTGTAGACGATGACGTCGCCCTGGGCGCTCCTGATGCCGGTACGCAGGGCCTCGCCGTAGCCGCGGTTGGTCGGGTGGTGGGCCACGCGCACCTGGGGGTATAGCTCCGCCAGCCGCTCGGCGTCCTCGGGGGTGCCGTCCGTGCTGCCGTCGTCGACGATGATGACCTCGAACTCACCCGCGAACTTGGGCAGGACGTCAAGCGCCGCCTCCACCGTCGGGCGGAGGTTGCCGGACTCGTTGTACGCGGGAAAGAAGTAGCTCAGGTCCATGGCGGGCTAGCGACTCAGTATGCGTTCCGGTGGGTGAAAACCCGGAAGAAAGTGGCCACCAGGATCTTGAGGTCGAAGCCCAGGCTCCAGTTCTCCACGTAGTAGCTGTCGTAGATGGTTCGCTGCTCGATGGGGGTGTCCTGGCGAAGGTCGTTGAGCTGTGCCCAGCCGGTTATCCCGGGCGTGACAGAGTGGCGGTCGGCGTAGCCCGGCACCTCGGCCTCGAACTGCGTGACGAAGTGAGGCCGCTCGGGCCGGGGGCCGACCAGGCTCATCTCGCCCTTGAGCACGTTTAGGATCTGGGGCACCTCGTCGAACCCCGTGCGCCGCAGGAAACGGCCCACGGCGGTGATCCGCGGGTCGTCGCGGTAGGTGAAGACCGGCCCCGTGTCCGCCTCCGCGTCGATCACCATCGAGCGGAACTTGTACGCCGTGAACACCCGGCCGTGGCGGCCCACGCGCTCCTGGACGTAGATCACCGGTCCCTGCGAGCTCAGCTTGATGGCCAGCGAGATGACCGCCATCAGCGGCACCCCGGGCACCAGGAGAAGCACGCCGAGGAGGAGGTCGAACAGTCGCTTGACCAGCAGGTTGGCGCCGGTCAGGCGCGACCGGCGGACGGCCACCAGGGGGATGCCGTCGATGTCGTCGGCCACCACCCCGCTGGTGAGCACCTCCAGCAGGTGGGGAACGATCTTGAACCCCGCCCGGGTCTCCGCGCAGTCACTGATGATCCGCAGCATCTTGCGGTAGTCGCGCTCGGGCAGCGCCATGAACACCTCCGCCACGTTGTGATGGCGGATGAGGTGGGGCAGGTCCTGGCTGTCGCCGATGACCGGGAGGCGCACATAGTCCGTCCCCTTGGGCAGGTCGTCGTCGACCACGCCCACCAGCTCGTAGCCGTACTCGGGGAACATCTCAAGGCGATGGATCAGCGCGTCGGCCCCCGCGCCCGACCCGACGACCAGGGCACGGGTGGTCCCGATCCCGCGCCGCCGCAGCTGAGCCAGGGCGCCCCGCATCAGGGTTCGGAACAGCACCAGCAGGACGATCGCGCTGACGGCGACGTACAGCACCACCAGGCGCGAGTAGGAGAACGCGCGGTACAGGCCCATGAGGACCAGGAGCCCGCCGGCGCCGAGGAGGACGCCGCCCATGACGCGGTTGACCTCGTCGACCAGGGCGCGGCCGCGGGACTGGGCATAGCCCCGGTTGATGGCTATGCCGAGCACGATGACCGCCGCGGCCACCGGGATGGCCTTGACGTACTCGGCGTACGCCGGCACGGCGCCACCGGTGATCTCGATCGGGTCCAGGTGGCTCGTGTACCGGTACCAGTAGCTGAGCAGCACAGCGCCGGCGACGCAAGCGGCGTCCCCCGCGAGCAGGGCCAGCGTGAACCAGGGCTGGATCGACGGCGTCCGCGCCGCCCGCTGCGCGAGCGGCTGGGTCAGCGCCTCGTCGGCGATCTCACGCCCTCCCCGGGAAGCGGCTGGTCAGCGAGCGGGCTGCCTCGCGCGCCAGCGCCACCTCGTCGGCGCTGAAGGCGTGGGTCAGCATCAACCCCCCGCCATACACGACCGCGCCGACCACCAGCGCCAGGACGTAGATCGGCAGGTTGGCGCCGAGCGCCAGGACCACGGCCGCCATCGCCAGGCCGCACAGCACGCCGGCCGGCAGGACGCCCTTCAGGCTGCGCAGCACGGGCACCGCATAGAGGTGGCGCCGGAGCAAGTACCAGCCGCCCAGGAAGAGACCAAGCTCGGTGAGGTCGGTCGCCCAGGCGGCCCCCATGTAGCCGCCGACCAGGGGGTTCGGCATCGGTATCAGGATCAAGTTGAGGACCACGTTGAGGACAAGGCTGAACAGCGCCAGCCGGGTGGAGTCGCCCTGGCGACCCATTGCGTTCAGAGTGTAGATGAACACGTTGTTCACGAAAAGGAACACCACCCCCAGCGCCAGGACCCGCAGGACGGGCACCGCCTCGCCGAAGCCGGGGATGGTGTAGTCGATCACCGGCTGCGCGAAAACCAGCATCCCGAGCATCACCGGGATGGCCACCACCGCCAGCAGCTTGTAGGCCTTGGTGACCGCGCCGCCCAGCCGCTCGGGGGCCTCGTGGGCGAGCTGCGACAGCGATGGGAACACGGGGTCCATCAGCGTCTGGGGCAGGAAGATGACCGCCTCCAGGTATTTGTAGGCGGCGCTGTAGATACCCACCGCGACGAACCCGGCGGTGAAGAACTTCAGGATCGGCACGTCGATCTTGAAGTAGAGCGTGCTGATGATGAACGCCAGTGCAAACGGGAGGCTCTCGCGGGCCAGCATAGAGAGGCGAGCGCCGTTGAGGTCGAAGGCGAAGCGGTGGCCCAGGCGGGTGATCGCGACGACCATGCTGAAGACGCAGGTGAAGGCGTACGAGGCGGCGTAGACCCAGATGAACGCCCACCACTCCAGCCCCAGCACCGCCACCGCCACGGCTCCGATGAGCAGCACCAGTGACTCAGCCATGATCGCGATCGCCTCGTAGCGCAGCTGCCCCATGGCGTAGAACGCGGCCCGCAGCTGGTTGGAGAAGCTGGTGGCGAACAGGAGCGCGAAGGTGGGGAGCACGAACGGGACCAGCTCGGGCAGCCCGACGCTGACCGCCCCGAACAGGATGCCCAGGACGGGGAGGCTCAGCACCAGCTTGAGGCTGAGGATGCTGTTCAGGTAGGGACTGAGCAGCTCGCGACGCTTGGCGACCTCGCGCGTGAACAGCGGCCGCAGTCCGAGGTCGGCGACGATGCTGGTGAGCGCGGAGTAGACGATCAGCGAGGTGAACTTGCCGTAGTTGTCCTTGCCCATCGTCCGGATCACAATCAGGACGACCACGAACACCAGCACCTTGGACGCCAGCCGCGCGCCCACCACCATGACCGTGTTCCGCGCCGTGCGGACGGCGAGGTTCATGTGGACGGGGTCGCCTTCGGCGGCTCGCCCACCCCCCTGCCCTGCTGGCGCAGCGCCGCCACCTGGATGCCCACCAGCGACAGTGTCAGGAAGGCCAGGTCGTTCTTGAAGAACGGCACGTCGATGAGGCCGTGGACCAGGATCGCAATGCTGCCCGCCGCCACCGCGAGGAAGTAGGGCCGCAGGGCGCCGCGGGCGGCCAGCGTGCGCCATGTCCGCCGCGTCCAGTCGACCGCCAGCCAGAGGAACGCGGCCAGGCCCAGGAGCCCGGTCTCGGTCCAGAAGTTGAGGAAGATGTCATGCGGGTAGATGAGGTCCTCGCTGTAGCCCGCGAAGTCCCGGTACGGCTTGATCCCCTCCTTGAAGCCGCTCAGCCCCGTGCCCAGCAGCGCGTTGCGGGGGTCGGACTGCATCTGCAGGGTCGCCCGCCAGAGGTTGCCGCGCAGGTTCACGCTGTTCAGTGGGTCGGTGGGATTGAGGACGTGCTCGATTCGCTGCCGCACGGCGGGCACCAGCAGGCTGGAGGCGGCCAGCAGCCCCACCCCGGCCAGCATCGGCAGCCGCGCGCGGTGCTGCCAGGCAAGGAACAGGAGCGCCGCGACCAGTGCCAGCCAGGCTCCCCGGGAGAAGCTCAGCACCAGCGCGGGCAGCGCCCACGCGCTGAAGAAGATCGCCCGGATGCGCTCGGAGCGGTGGCCGAAGAGGATGAAAGCCGCCGCCATCGCTAGCAGTGGGCCGAGGAACAGCCCGGTGGCGTTGGGGCTGAAATAGATCACCACCACCGGCGCGTCCACCAGGTGCTGGTACCCGACCCCGAAGGCGTAAAGGAAAGCCAGGATCTCGAAGACCGAGACCAGGATCCCCGACCAGAAGAAGCCGGCCACCATCTTCTCCAGCTCCCACGGGGCGCGGAGCACGTCGGCGAGGACGTAGGCGAACAGCATGGGCTCGAGGAAGTACGCCTTCCAGATGCCCGCGGCGGCGCGGACGTCGGGGGCGACGGCCACCGCCACGGTCGAGGCGACCAGCAGCAGTGCGAGGGGCCATGCGTAAGGGAGGCGGCGCGGGTCGGGGAAGCGCTCGCCCGCACGCAGCTTCTCCACCACGTAGGAGACGAGGGTCGCCACGATCGCCAGCTCGAGGGCGGTGAAGGGGATTCCGAGGACCTGCCCGCGAAGCACGTAGGCGAAGCTCAGCACCGCCGACAGGCGTGCCAGGGAGCGGGTGACCAGCACGGCTGAATCTTAACGACGGCCCGTAGACTAGCCCGAAGCTATGAGCCCAGCCCGCCAGCGCGTCCTCAGCGGCATGCAGCCGACCGGCCGGATGCACATCGGCCACTACTTCGGCGCACTGCGGAACTACGTGCGGATGCAGGACGAATACGAGGCGTTCTACTGCGTGGTCGACCTGCACGCGCTGACCACGTTCGAGCAGCCGGCGGAGCTGTGGCCCAACGTCACCGCGATGGTGGCGGACTGGATCGCGGCCGGCCTCGACCCCGAGCGGGCGACGATCTTTGTCCAGTCGCAGGTCCCCGAGGTCACCGAGCTGCACTGGATCCTCAGCGCCGTGACGCCGATCAGCTGGCTCGAACGGGTGCCAACATTCAAGGAGAAGAGCGAGCAGCACCCGGACAACGTCAACTACGCGCTGCTCGGTTACCCCGTCCTGCAGGCGGCCGACATCCTTATATATGGCGCGTCCCGGGTCCCCGTCGGGGAGGACCAGCTCGCCCACCTGGAGCTGACCCGGGAGATCGCCCGTCGCTTCAACCACAAGTACGGCGCCACGTTCACCGAGCCGAAGGCGGAGCTCACCGAGACGCCCCGGGTCATGGGTCTGGACGGCGCCACCAAGATGAGCAAGAGCCGCAACAACTACATCCCGATGACGGGCGATCCCGACGAGGTCCGCAAGCTGATCAAGAGCGCCGTGACCGACATCACGCGGGCCTACCGCAGCGACCCCGGCCACCCCGAGCAGTGCAACGTGTGCCAGTTGCACCGCGTGTTCAGCCCCGACGACTTCGAGTCGATCTGGGAGGGCGAGCGGACCGCGACCACCGGCTGCGTCGACGTGAAGGGGCTCCTGGCGGACCGGGTGATCGAGTACTTCGCGCCCATGCGCGAACGCCGTCTCGAGATCGATGCCCGCGACGGCTACGTCGAGGAGGTGCTGGCCGCGGGGGCTGCGCGCGCGGCGACGGTGGCGCGCGAGACCCTGGGGCGCGTCAAGGAGGCGGTCGGCCTTCACCAGCACCAGTAGCGCCAGGACGGCGAGAGGCTTCTCCAGCTACGCCTCCGGCGTCATCGCCGCGACCGCCGTCGGCCTGGGCACCCGCGTCTTCCTGCTGGACACCCCCCCGCTCTGGCGGGATGAGGCGTTCAGCGCGGTGGCGGCGCGGCTGCCCATCCCCCAGATGCTGGCCGCGATCCGCACCGACAGCGCCCCGCCGGTGGGGATCCTGCTGGTCACCGCGGCCAACGCCATCTCTGGCAGCCCTCTTGCCCTCCGCCTGCCGTCGGCGCTGGCGGGCGCCGCCGCCGTGCCGATCGGCGCCGCCCTCGGCCGCCGCGTGGGGGGCCCCCGCGCCGGGCTCCTGGCAGGCGCCGCGGTGGCGGTGATGCCGTCGCTGGTGCTGCACTCCCGGGACCTGCGGATGTACGGGCTCGCCGCCACGCTGGCGGTGCTGAGCGCGCTGCTGACATGGCGCGCCGCCGAGAGTCCCACGCGCGGCCGCCTGCTGGCGCTGACGGCCTGCGTGGTGGTGGCCCTCCACACGCACTATTTCACCGGGATCGCGATCGCGGGCCAGCTCCTGGCGGTGGCGATCGCCCTGCGGCCGGGGCGGGCGGCCCTGGTCCGGGTCTGCGCCGCGGCGGCGGCGGGGCTGGCGCTCACGGTCCCGTGGCTGCTCTACGCGCAGGCCCAGTTCCAGCACGCGGGGACGCCGTTCTGGGTGGCGCCGTTCGACCTCGCCCACCTCGAGGACCTCTGGCAGGAGTTCGTGGCGGGCTACAACATCGACTGGAGCTACCCCGCCGCGCGGCTTGTGAATTACTCCCGCTTCGTGGCGGCCGCGGTCGCCGCCGTTGGCGGACTGGCGCTGGTCGGCTGGTACCGCCAGGCGCAGCCGCCGGCACGCCGGCGCCTCGCCTACCTCGCCCTCACGGGCGCCATCCCGGTGCTCAGCCTGCTGGTGATCAGCGTGGGGCGGCCGCTGTTCGACGAGCGCTACGCCAGCATCCTGTGGGCGACGCTGGTGCCGGCGGTCGGAGTTGGTCTGTCCTGGGTCTGGGGTCGGGTGCGCATCGCCGGGCCGGCAATTGCCGGCGTGGTGATTGCCGTCCTCGCTGTGGTGGCCGTGGTCATGGGCCTGAACCCGCCCAACCCCGACGTCCGCCCCGCGATCAAGGTGCTCAACGCGACCACCCACCCCGGCGACTTCGTGGCGGTGGCCGGGGTGCACCACTACTTCACCCTGCTGTACTACGCCGACCCCGACATCCGGCCCCGGGCCCACGTGGTCGCGGCCGAGGCGCACTGGTACGACGGGACGGCGCTCTACCGGCCGGACACGCTGGTGACCGAGGTCCCCGCCGACGTCCCCGGGCGGGTCGTTCTGCTGACCGATGAGACCCGCCAGCCCACGCCGATGCCGCCGGGGTTCCAGCGGGTCGCCCGCGAGTGCCGCGAGCAGGTCTGCATCGAGACCTGGTCCCGCTAGCTACTCCTTCTCGGTCACCCGGTACTCGAGGTAGAAGCCCAGCATCAGCCGCGTCTGGGACTCCAGCGCCGGGATGACGCTGAAGAACAGGCCGAAGAACGGGTAGAAGAGCACCTCGACGTAGGACTTGACCCGGCGCAGCAGGCCCCACTCCGGCGGCCGCGGCGGGACCAGTTTCTCGTCGACATAGATCAGCACCGCCACCGAC
>JAXDLV010000039.1:0-2997 GCA_034666445.1 Chloroflexota bacterium
GGCCGACCCTGCGGGCGGCGGTGTCGAAGCGGACCATCGCGTAGAGGCCGCCGTGGTCGGTGACCGCCAGCGCGTGCAGCCCCCGCTCGGCCGCCACTGTGGCCAGCTCCTCGGGGTGGGCGGCGCCGTCGAGGAAGGAGAAGTTGGAGTGGGCGTGGAGCTCGGCGTAGGCGCTCACGGCCGCCGTCGATCACCGACCGATGGAACCTTTTCTCCCCGGACGCCGTCTAATGAGCACAAGTCCATACGGAGGTGCGATCCATGCCCGCCAGGAAGCTGATGACCCGGGCCGCCGCGGCGGCGCTCCTGCTCGCCAACCTCGCCGTCATCGGCGTGGCGTCGGCGGCGGACAGCAACCGCCCCGTCTACACACCGACCAGGCCTGGCGTGATCCAGCAGGGCACCACGCTGGTGGCGCCGGCGCCGGCCGAGGACCAGCGCGGCGCGGCCGCCTCCAACATCCCCGGCTCGGCGCCCACCGACATCGGCATCGCCCCCCCCGGGCAGCCCGGCGTGTTCCAGCCGGCCTACCCCGGCTTCAGCACCGGCGGCGTCGCGGGTGACGGCGTCACCGCCTGGGGGGTGGCCTTCCGCGAAGTCCCCAACGCCACCACCGAGCCCGACGCCGCGCTGCTCAAGAGCGCCTTCGAAGACGCCCACAAGCGCGCCCAGGCGCTGGCCGACGCGGTGGGCGTGAAGCTCGGCGAGCTCGCCGGGATCAGCGACCAGGCCGCCAACCAGCCCTTCTACGGCGAGTGCGTCAAGCCCCTCCCCGCCCAGGGCGTGCCCGAGGGGTCGGCCCCGGGCAGCAGCGGCTCCGGCGGCAGCACCGGTAGCGGAGTCGCCCCCGACGGCACGGTCACCTCGATCGCGCCGGCGCCACCCTGCGCCGAGAAGCATTACGCCGTCGCCTGGGTCCTGGTCCGCTACCGCATCGCCTGAGGGCCGGTCAGTCATACAGGCGGGCCAGGAACCACTCCTCGGTGAGGCGGTCGAAGTAGACCTCGCACACCAGGTCGGGCCCCGTCGAGCCGGCGGGCCCGGCCAACCCCAGCTTCCAGTAGTCGCGGCTCAGGGGCTCGCGCCACCAGCCTGACTCCAGCCGCCAGCGGGCGTACACCCCCACCACCCGTGTTCGCTGGCGCTGGGGGACGTGGACCCTGGTGGGGGCGCCCGTGGCGGCCTCCACGATCACCCGCGGCGCGGGGTCCAGCAGCCGGCTCACGCCGCCGACCGGCGCCGAGAGCCACGCGGCGGCCGTCGGCCTGGGCCGGTCTGCCGCATCAGCCCCTCCACGGGGTCGGTCCAGCGGAAGCGCTGCTCGTCGGCCAGCGGTGGCGCCGGCGCCAGCTCGGGCATGCGCACCAGGTGTGCGCCCTGCGCGTCGGCCAGCAGCAGCAGCTGGCGGGTGACGTCCTCGAGGCGCCCGTCCTGGCGCGCCAGCAGGTCCATCTGCCGGCTGCCCGCGGGGCAGAAGCCCGTGAGGCGGATGTGGATGCGGGCGACCGGGGCGCGGATGTGCTGGCGCTGGATCAGCCCCGCCACCGGGGTCCAGAGGTCCTCGCCACTGCTCATCGGGAGACGCAGGCGGAGGATCGCCTCGGGCGCGAGCGCGAGCCCCTCCTCCTCCAGCCGCATCCGCACCACCGTCGCGGCGTAGCCGCCCTCCACCAGGCGCGCGCCGAGGCGGTCGATCAGCCCCCGGGCGACAAACAGCAGCGGGGTGAGGTTGTCGACCGGCGGGTCCAGGCTGCTGGCCTCCTCCATCCGCTGGGGCGGGGCCCAGGGCACCAGCGGGCTGGTGTCCTCGCCCCGCGCCAGGCGCAGGGCCATGAGCCCCTCGGCGCCGAACTGGGCCTCCACCGACGCCAGCGGCATGGCGGCCAGGTCGCCGGCGCGGCGCAGCCCGAAGCGCTTCAGGCGGGTGGCCAGCTCGAGGCTGATGGGGAGATGGTCGGCGATGGGCAGCGGCGCCAGGAAGGAGCGCTCGCCGCCCTGCGGGACCACGCGCGGCGGGGCGGCGCCGCCCCCGGCCCGGGCGGCGACCAGCGCGGCGGCGGTGGCGGCGACGAACTTTCCCGACGCGATGCCCAGCGCCGGGCGGCTGTGGAGGCGGCGGTGGAGGTAGTCGCCGACGCGCTCGGCGAAGGCCAGGGGGTCGCCCAGCCCGTCGAGCTCGACAAAGGCGGCGCCCTCGCCCAGCTCCACCCGCGGGGCCAGCGCGTAGAGCCCGGCCAGCAGGTGGCGGGCGAGGTCGGCCTCGGCCCTGGCGTCGACGGCGAAGAAGAGCGCCTCGGGGCAGAGCTGCTCGGCCTGGCGCAGGGGCATGCCGGCGACGACCCCGAAGCTGCGTGCCTCCGGCGAGGCGCAGCGCACCGGCTTGCGCTCGCTGGGGAAGCCGCCAACGATGACCGGCCGCCCCAGCAGCGACTGCCCGCTTGCCGCGCCGTCCGCCGCTGCCGCGCCATCTGCCGCCACGGCGTGCTTCAGCACCAGCGCGGCGATGGGGATGTCGGGGATGCGGCAGCAGAGGATCACGACACCAGCCGCAGGTCGACCGCCGCCTCGCGCGGGGACGGCGGCAGGAACGTGCCGCGCGGGTAGCGCAGCGAGAAGTCGACGCTGCCGCCCGGCGGGCCGAGCTTGTTCTTGGTCGCCGAGGCGGTCAGCTGGACACCATCTATATCGCCATGGCGCAGCAGCCAGCGGCGGCGGTCGAGGTGGATGACCAGGCTGGCGGCGTAGCGCAGGGGATCCGGCGCCGCCTCCCCCAGCACCAGCAGCGGCGCCCCCGACCGCGCGCACGCGCTGGCCAGCGTGGCCGCGTAGGGGTCCCACACCGGCGCCGGCCGGGCGGGCAGGTCGACCAGCACCGCCCCAACCCCCGCGCGCAGCAGCGACAGCGCCGCCTCCAGCGCGGCCCGCAAACCCTCCCGCTGGGAGGCGGCCTCGGCGTCGGCGCGCAGCACCAGCAGGCGGTCGAGGCGCACCCCCACC
>JAXDLV010000040.1:0-13711 GCA_034666445.1 Chloroflexota bacterium
GTGTACTGCAGCTCGACCTGCTCGACACCGGCCTGCTCGCAGCGCGCCTGGATGTCGTCGCCCGGGGCGCCGCGGCGGGCCGGCGGCGGCACCTGCGGCGGCTCGCCGAGCGGCGGACCGTCGGAGACAGGCGGGGCCGGCGCCGGGCCGGGGTGAGGCCGCGTCGCGGGCCTCATGGTGGCATCCGGGTCGAGGGTCACGAAGGAATGGTACGTATCCCCGGGGCAAGAAGTTTGCCGGCCAAATTTGTGCAGGGGGAACAAAGAAACATCCAATCGCCTGTATAGACTCACCGCCATGAGCCAGGTTCGGATCGCCCACGCCACCGAGGAGGCGTCCCTTCGCGAGCTGCTGTTCCTGCAGCGGCTCAGCAAGGCGGCGGCCTCGACGATCGAGCCCGACGCCCTCCTCGACCTGATCATCAGCGAGACCACCGGGGCGATGCAGGTGGAGGTCTGCTCCCTGTACCTGGCCGACGGTGATGGTGACGAGGTTGTCCTCACCGCCACCAACGGGCTGGACGCCGGCAACGTCGGTCGCGCGCGGATGCGCGTCGGCGACGGGGTCACGGGCTGGGTCGCGCTCCACCGCGAGCCACTGGTGGTGCCCGACGTCACCCAGGAGCCGCGCTTCCAGTGGCTTCGCGGCGTGGACCAGAAGCGGCTCACCGCGATGCTATCGGTGCCCATCCTCGCCGGCTCCCGGATGATCGGCGTGGTCAACGTGCAGTCGGAGGAGCGACGCGACTTCGACAAGGCGGACATCGACTTCCTCGGCGCCATCGCCGGCCAGGTGGCGGGCATCATCGAGCGCAGCCAGCTGCAGCAGCGGCTGGAGGCGCAGCTCGAGGAGATCCGCGGCTCCCAGGCGATCCACGAGCGCTTCACGGCCCTGGCCCTGTCCGGGGCGGGCCCGGGCCCGATCCTGGAGGCGATCGCCAGCCTCTGGGGCACGGCCGTCGAGCTCTTCGACCCCGCCGGGTTCCGCTTCGAGCGCGGCAGCTCCAAGGCCGGCGGCGGCCTCGGCGTGAGCCGCCTCGACATCCCCACGGCGATCACCGCGTCGAGCTCGGGCGAGCCGCTGGAGATCTCGGCGGGCAAGCCGGCGCGGCCGCTGGTGCTTGTCCCGATCCGGGCCGGCGACGAGCTCCTCGGCGTGCTTGCCGCCGCCCCTGCGCCGCTCGAGCACGTGAATCGCCGCCGAGCGCTGGAGCACGGCGCCACGGTGCTGGCGCTGGAGCTGGCCAAGGAGCGGGCCGCCGCCGAGGTGGAGCGCCGCCTGCGCGGCGACCTGGTCGAGGAGATCCTGGGCCACGGCCTCGAGCGCGACGAGTACCGGCGCCTCGCCGCCCAGGCCGAGCGGCTGGGCTACCGGGTGTCGGCCCGGTCCTGGGTCCTGGTGATCGAGCCGGACGACGAGGCCGCCGCCCGCGCGCTGGAGCAGGGATCGATGCAGGACCGCCTCCACCGGATGGTCAGCGACATGGTGTCCCGCCGCTTCCCGATGTCGCTCGTGGTGACGCGGTCGGCGTCGCTCGTGCTGCTCATCCCCGTCGCTGAGGCGGAGGACGGGGGCCCCCCGCCGGCCGCCGAGCTGCGCACGCTGGAGAGCTTCGCCCAGCTGGTGCTGCAGACGATCCACCGCACCGCCCGCGACGCGGCGTTCTCGCTGGGCATCGGCAACGCCACCCAGGACGTGTCAGAGCTGCCCCGGGCCCACGACGAGGCCCGCCAGTCGCTGCGGCTCGCCCGGCGCGGAGGCGCCACCCGCCAGGTCGCCTCGTACCGCAACCTCGGGGCCTTCCGGCTCCTGCTCGAGGTGCAGAACCCGCTCGCGCTCTCCCGTTTCGTCGAGGAGACCCTCGGACCGCTGCTGCGTTACCAGGAGGGGCGCCGGACGCCGCTGATCGAGACCCTCGAGCGCCTCTCCGCCGAGCACTGGAACCGGCGCGCCGCGGCGCGCGGGCTCCACGTCCACGTGAACAGCCTTGCCTATCGGATCCAGCGGATCGAGGCCCTCCTGGGGGTGTCCCTGGAAGACGCCGAGGCCCGCGTCGCGCTGTCGATCGCCCTCCGCGCACGCACCCTCCTCCCCGGCTGACGCACCGCGATTTAACCCGCCCATAGCGTCGGCCTCGGTGAGGCTTTGGTAGCGTCCCCGCAGATGCGGAGCGCGCGCCTCGCCGGTCTCGTCGTGGTCCTGGCCCTGGCCGCGCTGCCCGCGACGAACCCCGTCGCGGCGGTGGCGGAGGCCGGCCTCGAGGGCATCCCCCACTACGACCACGTCGTGGTGCTTATCGAGGAGAACGAGGACTTCGACTCCACCTTCGGCCCCGGCAGCCCCGCGGTTTTCCTCAACAGCGTGCTGCGACCGATGGGGACCATGGACGACCAGTACTACGCCACCGGCCACGTCAGCCTCGACAACTACATCGCCATGACCAGCGGCCAGCCGGACAACCCCGCGACCGGCACCGACTGCATGGGCCTGAACCTGTTCACCTGCGCCCAGGGGCAGCTGGCGATGGCCAACGGCCGCAACCTGGGCGACCAGCTCGACGGCGTCAACGTGACGTGGCGGCAGTACTCCGACGGCACCACCAAGCCCTGCGTCCACGCCGACTACAGCCCCGCCGCAGGCGCCGACACCTACCAGGGCGACGGCGGCACGCCCACCAGCGCGACCGGCGCGGGGCCGGACTACGCCGATCGCCACGTGCCCTGGCTCTACTACCCGAACATCGTCGGCGACAACCCTCGCTGCGTGGCTCACCTGCTGCCCTTCACCAGCCTCGCCGCCGACCTGGCGTTCGACACCCTGCCCGGCTTCAGCTTCATCACCCCCGACACCTGCAACGACGGCCACGACGCCCCCTGCTCGGGCGGTGGTCCCGGGGGGCTGACCGGCGCGGACGCCTGGCTGCAGGGCCCGGCCGACATCCAGGGCCTGCTGAGCTACCTGGAGGCGCATAACGGCCTGTTGATCATCACCCTCGACGAAGCCAGCATCTCCGACATCAGCGGCTGCTGCCACGGTGGCCCCGGTGGTACCGCCGGGTTCGGTGGTCGCGTGGGACTGCTGGCGATCGGCCCCGGCGTGGCGCCCGGGGGCACCATCCACACCGAGTACGACCACGCCTCGCTGCTGCGGACGATCGAGGACGTGTTCGGGGTCGACGAGCACCTCAATAACGCGGGCGCGTCGGACCCGATGGTCGACCTGTTCACGGCCGGCACCACCAGCCCCGACAGCCCGGGTCCGGGCACCCCGGGTGCGGGCGACCCAACGCCTGGCGCCAACCGCAGCGGCGGGCTCCCCAACACGACCGCGAGCCAGACGCCGGCCTCACCGCCACCGGCTGCGCTGCTCGCGCTGGTGCCCCTGGCGGCGGCCCTCGGGTTGCGGTCGTGGCGCCGCGGGCGCCGACCATAAACAGCCGCATCCACAGGCCGCTGCCACGCCGGCGCTTCCTCCAGGGGGCAGCGGCACTCTCGGCGTCAGCGGCGGCGTCCATGGCGCTGCCGCTCCGGCCCTGGCCCGCAATGGCCGCGGCCTCGGCCCTGCCCGACCCGTCGACCGCGCCGTTCGACCACGTCGTGGTCCTGATGATGGAGAACCGCTCGTTCGACCACTTCCTCGGCTGGCTGCCGGGCGCCGACGGCATCCAGGAGGGGCTGGTCTTCTACGACAGCTCCGAGACGCCGGTGCTCTACCCGACGTACCCACTCGAGCCCGACTACCAGGGCTGCGACTACGACGACCCCGACCACTCCTGGGAGGGCGGCCTGGTGCAGCTCAACGGCGGCGCCCTCGACGGCTTCCTCAAGACGGCGCCGCCGGGCGACACCTTCCCGATCGGCTATTACACCGAGGACACCGTGTCGGTGCTCGGCGCGCTGGCCCGCAACTACACGGTCTCCGACCGCTACTTCTGCTCGCTGCTGGGCGAGACGTACCCCAACCGCTTCTACATGCACGCCGCCGCGACCGACCGGGACCACAACAACTTCAATCAGTCGACGCTGCCGACCATCTGGGACCTGGTCCTTGAGGCCGGGCTCACCGGCGGCTACTACTTCAACGACGCCCCCTTCCTCGGCCTCTGGTACCAGAAGTACGCGTCGATCATGCACAGCTTCCCGACCTTCCTCGCAGACTGCGCCGCCGACCAGCTGCCCAACGTGGCCTTCGTCGACCCCCGGTTCGAGGTGACCACCACGGGCTCCTCAGGCGACGACCATCCCTACGGCGACGTCCGCAATGGCGAGGCATTCATCGGGCAGGTTTACCAGGCGGTGCGCTCATCCCCGGCGTGGAACCGGACGGTGCTGGTCATCAATTTCGACGAGTGGGGGGGCTTCTTCGACCATGTCATCCCGCCGCTGGTGGTCGACACCACCACCCGGCCGGACGACTGGGGACCGCACCCCGACTACCGCCAGCTCGGCTTCCGTGTGCCGGCCGTGGTGGCGTCGCCGTTCTCGCCCAAGACGGTGTTCCACGACAACGGCGCGCCCTTCGAGCACACCTCGATCCTGAAGATGATCGAGTGGCGATGGGGCCTCGACCCGCTCACCGACCGCGACGCCAACGCCCGCAACCTCGCCGACATGCGCGACTTCAACCTCGCCCGAACGGACCTCCCTGAGATCCCCCAGCCACTGCCCCCGGCGCCACTCGTGTGCGGCGTCAGCAGCACCCCCGCGCAGCGCCCCGACCCGGTGGCCACAGGGGCCTCCTCCGCGCCATCGCCATCGCCCTCGCCGGCGCCCGGCGTGGCTGGTGGAGGGCTGCCGAACACCCCGGCCACATCGCCGGTCGGGCCGGCTGCGGCCCTCCTGGGCGCGGCGGCCGGCGCGGGCTTGCTGGCCACGAAGCTCACCGAGGAGCGGCCGGCGACCTGAGGCCGCCCGGCGGGCGGTTGTCACAATAAGAGGCCTCGTGGTGCTTACTGGACATGGAGGCTGAGGCCGTCGCCATGGGCGTCATCCCCGCCACGTCTCGCCAGGAGGCGGCTATAGAGCCGCGCTCGACGACGGGACAGCGACTGCCAGGGCCATTCGAACGGCTCTTTGTCACCGAGTACCCCAGGGTGGTGGCGATCGCCAACCGCGTCCTGGCCAGCCGGCCGGAGGCGGAGGAGGTGGCCCAGGAGGTCTTCCTCCAGTTCCACCGCAGCCAGGACGCAGCGGCGCCGTATGCCCCTGCGTGGCTGCACCGCGCGGCATGGCACTCGGCCCTCAACGTCGTGCGCGGCAACCGTCGCCGGCAGGCCCGCGAGGAGGCCACAGCCCTCCCCGAGGACCACGCCGTCCAGGACCCCCAGCAGGTCGTGGAGCAGGGCGAGCAGCGCCGCGCCGTGCGGGAGGCGATGCGACGCCTGCCGAGAAAGAGCGCGGCGGTGCTGGCACTGCGCTACAGCGGCCTGAGCTACGCGGAGACCGCCATTGCCCTGGGAGTTTCGATCGGCCAGGTTGGGACCCTGCTGCGTCGAGCCGAATCCAAGTTACGCATGGAGGTCACCAATGCGACACCTTGACGACGGAAGCCTGCGCCGGATGCAGGACGAGCCCATGAGCGCGGCCCCTGACGCCGCCGAGCACTACCGGTCCTGCGCCCGCTGCCGCGAGCGCGCCATGGCCATCGCCACGGAGGCGGAGGGCGCGGCCAGGCTCCTGGCCGTGTCGGAGGCGCCGGTCGAGACCGACGCTGCGCTGGCCCTCCTGCGCGCCCGCGCGGCGGGCCAGAACGCCTATGTCCCGAGCCGCTGGAACAGCTTCAAGCGGGCACTGGCGGGCGGCGGCAACCGCACCGTCCGGCCGCTTGCGTCCCTGGCCGTGGCCCTGGTGGCCACCGTCGCCCTGGTGGCCACGGGAGTGGCTGAGAACTTCATCAACATCTTCGAGCCCCACCAGTTCCAGGCCGTCCAGGTCCGCCCCGACCAGCTGAAGGGCCTCCCCGACCTGTCGTCCTTCGGCGACATGAAGTTCACGCAGAAGCCGACCTTCAAGCAGGCGGCGAGCGCGGCCGACGCGTCGGCTCAGTCCGGGGTCACCCTCCTCAACCCCGATGCCGCCGCGCTCCCGGCGCGGGTCAAGCCGGCGCCCACGTACGTGGTCGTCAGCCAGTTCAGCGCCACCTTCACGTTCAGCGCGGCCAAGGCGAAGGCCTGGGCCGACGCCAACGGCAAGTCCCTTCCGGACATGCCGCCGGGCCTCGACGGCAGCACCATCAATGTCACCGGGGGCCCCGGGGTGGTGATGGTGTACGGCGGTCCTGAGAACCTCGGCGCCACGCTCAAGGGGGCCTCTACAGGCCATGCCCCGGCCGCCGTGGGCGACGCCGCTCGCGATGCCGACGTGCCCGCCGCCCACGCCAGCGCCGCGGCCGGCGCGGAGGGTGGGGAGGCAGCGGGCAGCTTCGACCCGTCCAGCTTCAAGATCCCCGACATGGCCATCGTGGAGATGAAGTCGCCCAAGGTGACCTCGACGGGGGCGTCCGTCCAGCAGGTCGAGGACTACCTCCTCTCGCTGCCAGGCTTCCCGCCGGAGCTGGCGGCCCAGATCCGGGCCATCGGCGACCCGACCACCACCCTGCCCGTCCCCGTGCCCACCGGGCAGCAGTCCAAGGAGGTCGACGTGATGGGGGTCAAGGGCCTCTTCGTGGGCGACTCCACCGGCCTCGGCAGCGGCATGGTCTGGAGCAAGGACGGCGTCCTCTACGCCACCGTGGGGACGATGACCGAGAGCGAGGTCACGGGCATAGCCAGGTCCCTGCACTGAGCCAACCCGACCAGGCCGCGGCCGCCGGGGTAGTCCCCCGGGCGGCGGCGGACCCCGGCGTCGGCGAGGAGGCGGCTGCGGCCGCCTCCTCCGCGCTCCACACCGTCGCGCTGAGCAAGCGCTACCGCTCGGTCAGCGCCCTCGAGGACCTCACCATGACCGTGCCGAGAGGTGAGGTGTTCGGGTTCCTCGGCCCCAACGGCGCGGGCAAGACCACCTCGGTGAAGCTGCTGCTGGGGCTGGCCCGGCCAACCTCGGGACAGGCGTGGGTGCTGGGTGCCCCTATCGGCGACCGCGCCACCCGCCGCCAGCTTGGCTACCTGCCCGAGCTGTTCCGCTACCAGGGCTGGCTGCGTGCCCGCGAGGTCCTCGGCCTCCACTGCGAGCTGGCCCGCCTGCCCCGCGCCGGCTGGGGCGCCGAGGTCGACGAGGCGCTCAGCATCGTCGGCCTCGCCGAGCGCGGCGACGACCGCGT
Organism: Chloroflexota bacterium; assembly: GCA_034666445.1. Classification (GTDB taxonomy): domain Bacteria; phylum Chloroflexota; class Dormibacteria; order DASZGP01; family DASZGP01; genus JAXDLV01. The sequence goes on from JAXDLV010000040.1 coordinate 7,258, forward strand.
GGGCACCTTCTCCAAGGGCATGCAGCAGCGGCTGGGCCTGGGGGTGGCCCTGCTGGGACGCCCCCAGATGGTCTTCCTCGACGAGCCCAGCTCGGCGCTCGACCCCGTCGGGCGCCGCGACGTGCGGGAGGTGATCCGCGCCCTCAAAACGCGGGGTACCACGGTCTTCCTCAACTCCCACCTGCTCACCGAGGTGGAGCAGGTGTGCGACCGGGTGGCGATCATCGACCACGGCCGGGTGGTCGCGCTGGGCACCCTGGAGTCGCTGCTGGCAGCCCGTGTCGGGGTGCGCGTCCGGGCCACGGGGCTCGACACGGCGGCGCGGCGGGCGATGGCCGCGCACGGCGAGGTCAGTGAGGCGGAGGGCTGGATCTCGATCGCCGGGGCCACCCCCGACGAAGTCCCCGAGATCGTCGCCGGGCTGGTGGCCGCGGGCGCCATGGTGTATGCCGTGGAGCCGGTGCACGAGTCGCTGGAGGACAGGTTCATGGAGCTGCTGGGCGGCGGCCATCGGACGCCCGCGTGAGCGCCCTGGGGATCCAGCCGTGGGCGGTCTGGGTCATCGCCCGGCTCACGGTTCGGGAGGCGGCCCGGCGCAAGCTGCTGATGGCGCTCCTGGTGCTGACCGTCGTGGTCATCGTGCTGACGCTGCTGGGGTTCAATTTCATCAAGGACGTCGGCGGCAACGAGCCGCTGACGCCGCTGGAGGTCAAGACCGTCACCAGCCAGCTGCTGATCCTGGTGATGTTCCTCTTCAGCTTCGTGCTGGCCCTCAGCGCCGTCTTTGTCGCCGCCCCGCAGGTCTCGGGTGACGTCGAGTCGGGTATCGCGCTGGCGATGCTGACCCGGCCGCTGGGCCGCGTGGACGTGGTTCTCGGCAAGTGGCTGGGGCTGGTGGGGATCGTCGCCGTCTACATCAGTGCGGCGGTGGCGGTCGAGCTGGTCGGGGTCAAGCTGATCACCGACTACCAGCCGCCGGAGCCGGTGCTGCTGGTGGGCTACCTGGTCGCCGAGACCGTTGTACTGATGACCCTGGCGCTCCTGATCAGCACCCGGCTGTCGGGCATGACCGGGGGCGTGATCGCGCTCGGCGCGTACGGCATCTCGTGGATCGGGGGCATCGCCGGCGCCGTCGGGGCCGCCTTCCAGAACAGCACGGTGACCCACGTCGGCACCGCGACCCAGCTGATCCTGCCTACGGACGGGCTCTGGCGGGGGGCCGTCTACAGCCTCGAGCCCGCCAGCGTGATCACCGTCGCGCGGGCGTCGGGGGCGGCGGCCAGGGGCCTGTCTGTCAGCCCGTTCTTCGCCCTCAACGGCCCCGAGCCGGCGTACATCGCGTGGGTCGCGGCGTGGCTCCTGGCGATGCTCGCGATCGCGGTCTACAGCTTCCAGCGCCGCGAAATCTAGGCCCTCGGAGGCGCCCCGGCGGGGTACGTGGCAGGCACACGGATCCCGCCCCGGCGGCGTGGTGCGCATGACACAAGCGGGAGTTGGCCGCGGCCATGTATTTTTGGCGAGTTCAACGATGGTTGGCGCCGGGGATGACCGGGCCTGGGAGATGGAGGATCTGAATGGCTAAGGCAAAGAGCACTGCGGGCGGCGTCGCGTCCAGCACCCTGGCGGAGACGATCCGCAAGGCCAAGGCCGCCGGGGCGCTGGTTGTGGACGTACGGTTCACGGACCTGCCCGGCTCGTCGCAGCACTTCTCGGTGCCGATCGGTGAGTTCACCGCCGACCTCGAGACCGAGGGCCTCGGCTTCGACGGCTCCTCGATCCGCGGCTTCCAGGCGATCAACGAGTCCGACATGCTCCTCATCCCCGACTCCACCACGTCGTACATGGACCCCGTCCTCCAGGTCCCCACGCTGGTGGTGTCGTGCGACATCTTCGACCCCATCACCCGCGAGCCCTACAGCCGCGACCCCCGCTACGTCGCCACCAAGGCCGAGGCATACCTCCAGAAGACGAAGATCGCCGACACGGCCTTCTTCGGCCCCGAGGCGGAGTTCTACATCTTCAACAGCCTCAGCTTCGACCAGAACGCCCACTCCGGCTACTACTTCATCGACTCCGAGGAGGGCATCTGGAACTCGGGCATCGACGGCGGCGAGCCCAACCTCGGCTTCCGTCCCCGGCACAAGGAGGGCTACTTCCCGGTGCCCCCGGTGGACAAGTTCCAGGACCTGCGCTCGGAGATCATGCTGCGCCTGATCGAGGCAGGGCTCGGTGTCGAGGTTCAGCACCATGAGGTCGGCACCGCCGGCCAGGCCGAGATCGACCTGCGCTTCAACACGCTGAAGGCGATGGCCGACAACATGCAAACCTACAAGTACGTGATCAAGGCGTTCTGCGCCTCCCGCGGCTACGTCGCCACCTTCATGCCCAAGCCGCTGTTCATGGACAACGGCTCCGGTATGCACGTGCACCAGTCGCTCTGGAAGGGCGGCAAGACCCTGATGGCGGGCGATGGCTACGGCGGTCTCTCCGACCTGGCCCGCTGGTACGTCGGCGGCCTCCTGAAGCACGCGCCCGCGCTGCTGGCGTTCTGCGCCCCCACCACCAACAGCTACCGCCGCCTGGTCCCCGGCTACGAGGCACCCATCAACCTCGTCTACTCCAAGCGCAACCGCTCGGCCTGCGTCCGCATCCCGATGTACAGCACCAACCCCAAGGCCAAGCGCATCGAGTTCCGCTGCCCCGACCCCGCCGCCAACCCCTACCTGGCCTTCAGCGCCCTGCTGATGGCGGGACTGGACGGCGTCAAAAACAAGATCGAGCCGCCGGCCCCGGTCGACGCCGACATCTACGAGCTGTCGCCGCGCGAGAAGGCGCGCATCAAGGGCACCCCGGGGACCCTGCAGGAGGCGCTGGCGGCGCTCGACAAGGACCGCGCGTTCCTCCTCGAGGGCGGCGTCTTCACGCCGGACCTGATCGACACCTGGCTGGACTACAAGCAGGTTCGCGAGGTCGAGCAGGTCGCCCTTAGACCCCACCCCTGGGAGTTCCACCTCTACCACGACGTCTAGGGCACTACTGAGGCGGCCCCTGCGGGCGTCGGGACCGGCGCTACGCGCCTGCTGCGGTGCTCGTTCACGTACGTCCGTGTACGCTCACTCCGCTCCTCACTCCCTCCTTCGCAGGGGCCGCCTCAGCGTGCCCTATTGCCGGGCGGGACGCGCATAACAACTGGGGCGAACGGAGCTAAAGTTCGGAGGCGCACGTTTGGGAAACGAGCCAGTTGCTCGTGACGGTCCGGGTGGGCGACGCCTGTCCGGCGCCCTATTTGCCCTCGTGTTCGTGGCATTTGCGCTCCCGATGTCCACGGTATTCGTGGGCTGCTCGGAGCAGCGGATCGACACCCTCAATGGTTACAAGACGCTCGTGCCCCACACCTACGACGTCATCGACACTGAGGGGAAGCCCGCGCACATCGAGCTCCCTCCCGATGTCTGGGGATACGTGCTGATGCTGGTCGCCGCTGCTGGCGCCGTCCTCGCCTGGCGGAGCTGGCAGGCCCCGAATCGATGGCATATCGCCTCCCTCGGCGGCATCGGCGGCACGGGCATCGTGCTGGCCTGGATGGCCGCCGCCTACTGGGGCATCCCGCTCAAAGGCGCGGTCACCGGCGCCGGGTGGACCCTGATCTTCATCTTTGGGCTGCAGCATCCAACCAGCCAGATGCTTCCGACCGAATTGGGGTTCTGGATCATCAACCTCCTATTCCTTGCGGCCGCCCCAGCGCGGTTTCCGCTAGTTCGGGACCGCCTACTGGCGCTGGCGGTCACCGCCGCCGTCCCGGCGCTTGTCGCGTCGGCGTTCTTCGCGATCTCGCGGACGACGAGCGGCAACCTTTAGCCAGTGACGCCAATATCGCAGCCACAGCCTTCGTCCGACGGGGAGGGCCTGCGCGACTACCGGGCGTGGCATGAGCAGTACGACGACCCCGACGGGTCGCTGGCGGTCCGGCTGGGGATCGTGCAGCGGCGGCTGGCGGAGCTGCTCGACGCGGCGCCGGCTGGCCCCCTGAGGCTCATCAGCATGTGCGCCGGGCAGGGACGGGACGTCATCGGCGTGCTGCCGGGCCACCCGCGGCGCGGTGACGTGAGCTGCCACCTGGTCGAGCTGGACGCGGCCAACGCGGCGGTCGCCCGGGAGCAGGCCACCGCCGCCGGGCTGGAGAAGTTCGACGTGGTCGAGGCCGACGCCGCCCTGGCCGAGACCTACGCGCCCTTCGCGCCGGCCGACATCGTGCTCGCGTGCGGCGTCTTCGGGAACATCTCCGACACCGACGTCGAGAACACGGTGCGGACGGTGTCGATGCTCTGCCGCCCCGGCGCCGGCATCGTCTGGACCCGCCACCGCCAGGAGCCGGACCTGACCCCGGCGATCCGCCGGTGGTTCGCCGAGAGCGGGTGGGAGGAGCTGGCGTTCGACGCCCCCGACAACGCCACGCTCTCGGGCATCGGGGCCGCGCGGCTTCGTGGCGCGGCCGCGGCCTGGCGGGCGGGCCACCGCTTCTTCACGTTCCTCCGTTAGGACACCGCCCGCGGCGCCCAGCGGTTAATCTCTAGCGCCATCTCGGAGGAAAGGCGCTTGAGCATTGACGACATAAAGACGGTCGCCGTCGTGGGCGGCGGGACGATGGGCTCCCAGATCGCCCAGCAGGCGGCGCTGGGCGGCTACGACGTCTGGCTCACCGACGTCAGCCAGGAGCAGCTCGACCGCGCGGCAGAGCAGAACCTCAAGCTCCTCACCCGCCGCGCCGACAAGGGCGCGATGACCGCGGAGGAGGTCGCCACGGCCCACGCCCGGGTGCGCACCACCACGTCGCTGGCGGAGGCGCTCGGGGCCGCCGACTTCGTCTTCGAGGCGGTGGTCGAGAAGCTTGAGCCCAAGCGCGAGGTCTTCGCCGCCATCGACGCCGCCGCGCCGGCGCACGCGATCATCGCCACCAACTCCTCGACGATCCCGATCTCCCGCCTGGCCGACGCCACCTCCCGCCCGGACCGCTGCTGCAACACCCACTTTTTCCACCCCGTGCTGGTGATGCAGCTGTGCGAGGTGGTCAAGGGGCCGCAGACGTCCGACGAGACGATCGCCACCACGGTCGCGCTGATCGAGCGCATCGGCAGGGTGCCGGTGGTGATCGAGAAGGAGATCGACGGCTTCATCGTCAACCGCATCCTCCACGCCGCCTCGCAGGAGGCGATGCGCCTGTACGAGGGCGGCTACGCCGACTTCGCCGCCATCGACCTGGCCGTCGAGAAGGGCCTCAACTGGCCGATGGGGCCGTTCAAGCTGGCCGACTTCTCGGGCATCGACATCACCTATAACGCCCGCCGCGAGAAGTTCGCCGCCAGCGGCGATCCCCACGACCGGCCGCCCGACTTCCTGGCCCGCATGGCCGAGAGTGGCCGCCACGGGCGCAAGACCGGCAAGGGCTTCTACGACTACGGCGCCGGCGATCCCGTACCGGCGGAGGACCCGCGAAAGCTATAGGCTGGCGCCAATGAGCCTCGAACCCGGCAGCGAGATCGGCCCGTACCGCGTCATCGAGCGCGCCGGGCGCGGCGGGATGGCCTCCGTCTACAAGGCCCACCAGCCCGCGCTGGGGCGCTACGTGGCGGTCAAGGTCCTGCCCGACTACCTGGCCGACGACAGCGACTTCAGGGAGCGGTTCCAGGCGGAGGCCATGGCGGTCGCCAGCCTGCGCCATCCCAACATCCCGGCGATCTTCGACTACGGCGAGAGCAACGGCATCACCTACATCGTGTCCGACTACATCGACGGCGGGATGCTCTCGGAGCAGATGGGGAAGCCGCTCCCCCTCGACTACATCCTCCGGATCCTGCGCCCGGTGGCATCGGCGCTGGACTATGCCCACAGCCGCGGCGTCCTGCACCGCGACATCAAGCCCAGCAACGTCCTGCTCACCCGCGACGGGCAGCCGATGCTGAATGACTTCGGGCTGGCCCGGATGATGGAGACGGAGGTGCGCATCACCCAGTCGCCGACCGTGATGGGCACGCCCCAGTACATGGCTCCCGAGCAGTGCGAGGGCGGCGACGTCGGCCCGGCTGCGGACATCTACTCATTCGGGGTCATGGCTTACGAGATGCTCACCGGCCAGGTGCCCTTCTCCGCGCCCACACCCGCCGCGGTGCTGATGGCCCAGATCCGCGACCCGCTGCCGCCTCCGCGCAGCATCAACCCCGCGCTGGCGGAGGGCATCGAGAGCGCCCTGCTCAAGGCGCTGGCCAAGAACCCCGCTGACCGGTACCGGAGTGCCTCAGGGTTCCTCGAGGCGCTGGAGGCTGGCGGTCGCGAAACCCCCTCCACCGGCGGCGCATCCCCCGGCGGCGACAGTACCGTCCGGCCGCAGCCCCTGGGCCCGGCGGGCGGGTCGCGCCGGACCCCGCTGATCATCGGCGCCGCGATCGGAGTCGAGGGC
>JAXDLV010000041.1:0-13332 GCA_034666445.1 Chloroflexota bacterium
CGATGATGCTCGGGGAGGGGGAGACGCACGAGGCGAAATAGGGCGGTTCCTCGATGAAGCGGCCGCAGGGGGTGGGCGACGGCGATGCCGACTTCTTGGGATCGGGCGGCGCCGCTGGGTTGTCCTCGGCGCTGGCGGCGAGACCGGAGGGGGTGGTGAGGGAAAGGAACCCGACGATGCCCATCCCGGCGAGCACGGATGACGCCGCCGCCAGGCGGGGGCGGCGCGTACGGGCCTGGAGCAGCTGCCGTTTAGCCATGTTCGTTGGAAGGCCGCAAGTATACGGCCGCAGCTTCAGCCCGAGATCAGCTCATCGGGCGGATCATCGTCTGGTCGGCGCCACCAGGTGGCGGGTCGCCGAGCCAGTGGATGAAGCCGCGATGCTCCGGCCCGAATCCGCGCGACATCGCCCCGTCCACGTTGGTGATCTGGCCGTTGAAGAGCGAGATCGCTTCGGGGTGGGTGTGGGGCGTGTGGCCGTGGATCAGGCGTGCCGCACCGAATACGTCCAGGTAGTCGCGCAGCACCTCGGGGGTGTAGAACTGCCGCCGCCGGCACAGGTGGGCGAAGACGTTGAACAGGTCCTCGGGGTCGCCGGCCTCCAGGTGCGCGGCGAACGCCGTGTTGACCTCGTCCACGCTGCGGCCGTAGCTGAGGTAGACCGGCGCGTCGCAATGCTGGATGAGGGTGTCGTCGAGCATCATCATGGCGGGCAGGCGCTTCAGCCACTCGATCGCCTCGGGGTCGGCCTGCAGTCGCGTCAGGTCGTCGCGCTGGCCGCCGTTCCACAGCCAGCTCTCCACCGCCCGGCCCTCGGCGCCGGCGGCCTCCTCGGCCAGGACCGCCAGCATCAGCGCGTCGTGGTTGCCCAGCAGGCAGGTCGTGTTGGGCCGGGCCATCAGCCAGCGAACCGCCTCCATGCCCTGGTTCCAGCGGTCGAAGTAGTCGCCCACCACCACCAGGGGGGTGTCGGCCTCGATCCCGCCGGCCTGCTCGAGGAGGCGGTCGTAGTCGCCGTGGATGTCGCCGAGGACCGCGGTGCGCTGCATCGCAGCGATTGTCCCAGATGGGCGCGCCGGTTCCGCGTCCCGCGACGCCCCCGGGGGCCGCGCGGGCGCCGGACAGCCGCCCTCCCGGGAGCCGCGTGACCCCCAAAGCGGCCTCCGCCGGGAGCCGCTGGCGGGTGCTGTATGATTCGGCGCAAGCGCCCTTTAAACCGGTCCCGCGAGGCCGGAAAGGAGGATTTTTTTATGCCCCCGGCTGCCCGCGGCACCGCCCGGTTGCGCCACGTGGTGGAGAGCCAGCAGTTCGATCGACCCCTCCTCGAGCAGGTCTTCAGCGTGGCCGCGGACATGGAGCGGGTGGCGGCGGCGGGCGGTGGCGACGACCTCCGGGGGCGGATCATGGCCAGCCTCTTCTACGAGCCCAGCACCAGGACGCGGCTGAGCTTCGAGGCCGCGATGCTGCGGCTGGGTGGCGAGGTCCTCGGCACCGAGTCGGCGGGGCACTTCAGCTCGGTGGCCAAGGGCGAGACGCTGGAGGACACCATCCGCATCGTCTCCGGCTACGCCGACGTGATCGTGCTGCGCCACTTCGACATCGGCGCCTCCAAGCGGGCCGCGGCGGTGAGCCCGGTGCCGATCATCAACGGCGGCGACGGGGCGGGCCAGCACCCCAGCCAGGCGCTCCTCGACCTCTACACCATCCGCAAGGAGCTGGGCCGGGTGGACGGGCTGCAGATCGCGATGGTGGGCGACCTGGCCAACGGCCGCACGGTGCGCTCGCTGAGCTACCTGCTGAGCAAGTTCGACGGCGTCGAGCTGGTCTTCGTGGCCCCGCCGGCGGTTGCCATGGGCAGGGACATCAAGGCCCACCTCGACGAGCGCGGCACCACCTACCGCGAGACCGAGGACCTCGACGCGGTGCTGGGCGAGGTCGACGTGGTCTACCAGACGCGGATCCAGAAGGAGCGCTTCGAGGGGCGGATGGAGGAGTACCGGCGGGTGGCGGGCGTGTACGTCATGGACCGCGCCGCGATGGCGCGGATGCGCCCCGACGCGATCCTCATGCACCCACTGCCGCGCGTCGGCGAGATCCTCGACGAGGTCGATGCCGACCCCCGGGCGGCCTACTTCCGGCAGGCCCGCAACGGGCTCTTCATCCGGATGGCGCTGCTGCGGATGGTGCTGGCGTGAGCGAGGCGGCCCGGCGGGAGACGCCCGCGCCCGGCGACAGCATGATCATGACCGCCGACGCGATGCGCCGGGCCTGGATGCGCGTGGCCCACGAGGTGATCGAGCGCAACGGCGCCGAGACCGCGGTCGTGCTGGCGGGCATCCCCACCCGCGGCGTGCCGCTGGCGCAGCGGCTGATGGAGTTGGTGGCGGAGCTGGGTGGCCGCGCCGAGGTCCTGGAGCTGGTGGTCGAGGGCCATCGCGACGACCGCGGCGGGCTCGCGGGCGCCGCGCTCCCGGCGGCGGTCGAGGCGGTCGACATAGAGGACCGGGTGGTGGTGCTGGTGGACGACGTGGTCTTCCACGGCCGCACCGCGCGGGCGGCCCTGGACGCCCTCACCGAGCTGGGTCGCCCGGCGGCGGTGCAGCTGGCGGTGCTGGTGGACCGCGGCCACCGGGAGCTGCCCATCCGGGCGGACTTCGTCGGCAAGAACATCCCCACACACGCGTCGGACCGCGTCGAGGTGCGGGTCGAGGAGGTCGACGGCGAGGACGGCGTCTGGGTGATCGGCGGGCATGGCTGAGAGCCGCCGGGACGTGGTGATCATCGGCACGCTGGCCTTCGAGCCGGGGCGGCCCGCGCGCGAGGTGGACGTCGTGGTGGAGGGCGGCCGGATCCGGTCGGTGTCCCCGCGGGCGTGGGACGAGTCGTCGCCGGCGGCAAAGGCGGTGCGCGCCCGCACGTGGGTCATCGACGGCCGTGGCAGCTTCCTCGCGCCGGGTTTCATCGACATGCACGCCCACCTGCGAGAGCCGGGTGAGGAGCACAAGGAGACCATCGCCAGCGGCGCTGCCGCGGGCGCGGCTGGGGGCTTCACCACGCTGGTGGCGATGGCCAACACCAGGCCGGCCGTCGACAGCGTCGAGACGCTGCGCTTCGTCCAGGAGCGCGCCCAGCTGGCGGCCGTGCGGGTGCTTCCGGTGGCGGCGGTGACCAGGGGCCTCGAGGGGCGCGAGCTGACGGACATGGAGGCCCTCGCGGACGCCGGCGCGGTTGCGTTCAGCGACGACGGCCGCAACGCGTACGACGCCGACCTGGCAAGCCAGGCCCTGCGCCGCGCCGCCCGGCTCGACCGGCCGCTGCTCGTCCACGCCCAGGACCACGAGACCTGCGCCGACGGCCAGGTCGACGCCTCGGTGGCGGCGGTGGCCGGCCTGGCCCCGTGGCCCTGCGGCGCGGAGGTGATCGCCGCCCAGCGGGTGATCGACGCCGGCCGCGGCACCGGCGGCCGGGTGCATCTCCAGCACGTGAGCTGCGCGGCGGCGGTCGACCTGGTCCGCAAGGCCAAGCGCGCCGGCCTGCCGGTCACCGCCGAGGTGACCCCCCATCACCTGGCGCTGACCGCCGACCGCGTGATCACCGGCGCCGCCGAGGGCCTGCCGGTGGCGGACCCGATGGCCAAGGTCAACCCCCCGCTGCGGTCGGAGGCCGACCGCGAGGCCCTGGTGGAGGCACTGGCGGACGGCACCATCGACGCCATCGCCACCGACCACGCGCCCCACGACGCGGCGAGCAAGGCGGGCGACTTCGCGAAGGCCAGCTTCGGGTTCAGCGGCCTGGAGACCGCGCTGTCGATGCTCCTGGGCCTTGTCGACAGCCACCAGCTGAGCCTCGCCCGGGTGGTGGAGGCGCTGACCGCCGGCCCCGCGCGCTGCCTGGGCTCCGCCGCGGGCGTCCCGACCCCTGGTCTGCGCCGGGGTGAGACCGCCGACCTCGTGCTGTTCGAGACGCGCGGGATCTGGACCGTCGAGCCGGAGCTCTTCCTCTCCCGGGGCCGCAACACCCCGCTTGCCGGCCAGGAGGTCCGCGGCCGCGTGCTGCTGACGATCGCCTCAGGGCGGCCGGTGGTCACCCGCTGGTTCGCGGGGGAGGCCTGATGGCGGAGCGGCGGCCGGGCGCGCTGGCGCTGGAGGACGGCCGGGTGTACCCGGGGTGGCTATTTGGCGCGCCGCCGCCGACCGGCGGCGAGGCCGGCACCCGCCCGGGCGAGGGTGAGGTGGTGTTCAACACCTGCATGACCGGCTACCAGGAGATCCTCACCGACCCCAGCTACGCCGGCCAGCTGATCGTTATGACCTACCCGCTGATCGGCAACTACGGCGTCAACGACGCCGACCCGGAGTCCGGCCGGATCTGGGCCCGCGCCCTGGTGACCCGCGAGGTCGCCGGTGACCCCAGCAACTGGCGGGCGGCAGGGGCGCTGGAGGACGAGCTCGCGGCCGCAGGCGTGCCCGGCCTGACGGGGGTGGACACCCGCAGCCTGACCCGCCACCTGCGCAGCGCCGGGGCCCGGCGGGCGGTGGTGGTGGAGCTGGAGCGTCCCTACGACCCGCGCGACGCAGCCTCCCGCGAGCTGGCGGCGGAGCTGGCGCGCCGGGCGGAGTCGGTGACCCCCATCGAGGACCAGGACCTGGTCGCGGAGACCGCCTGCACCGCGCCCTACGAGTGGGACGAGGAGCTCGCCCCCGTTTACGTCCGGCCGTTCCATCGCGGCGAGCCACGCACCGTCGTGGTGGTCGACTACGGGCTGAAGCGCAACATCCTGCGCTCCCTGGCGAGCCGTGGCTGGCGGGTGGTGGTGGTGCCGCCGGGCTCCTCGGCCGCCGACGTGATGGCCCACCGGCCCGATGGCGTCCTCCTCTCCAACGGCCCCGGGGACCCCGCCCGGCTCGACCTCCAGGTCAAGACCGCGACGGCGCTGATCGGCCAGGTCCCCATCCTCGGGATCTGTCTCGGCCACCAGATCATCGGCCGGGCGGCGGGCGCCACCACTGCGAAGATGCCGTTCGGCCACCACGGGGGCAACCACCCGGTCCGCGACGACGTCACGGGCGAGGTCCACATCACCTCCCAGAACCACGAGTTCCAGGTGCTGGCCGAGAGCCTGCCGGCGGACTCGGGCTTCACCGTCCGGCAGCGCAACCTCAACGACGACTCGGTCGAGAGCCTGGCCCACCGCGACCTGCCGGTGTTCTCCGTTCAGTACCACCCGGAGGGCGCCCCCGGCCCTCACGACAACCAGTACGTCTTCGACGTGTTCGCCGACATGATGGCCGGGGGCCGCCCGCCGGCCGCCGCCGCCACCGTCATCGAGCCCCCGCCGCGGCCTCGCAAGGTGCTGGTCATCGGCTCCGGCCCGATCATCATCGGCCAGGCTGCGGAGTTCGACTACGCCGGAACGCAGGCCTGCAAGGCGCTGCGCGAGGAGGGTGTCGAGACGGTGCTCGTCAACAGCAACCCGGCCACGATCATGACCGAGCCCGGCGTCGCCGATCACACCTACATCGAGCCACTGACGGTGGAGGTGATCGAGCGGATCATTGCCCGCGAGCAACCCGACGGGCTGCTGCCGACCCTGGGTGGCCAGACGGGGCTTAACATGGCCGTCGCGCTCGACGAGGCCGGCGTGCTGGCGCGCTACAACGTGCGGCTGCTGGGCACCCCGCTGGAGACAATCCGCAAGGCCGAGGACCGCGAGGCGTTCAAGCAGTTCCTGCAGTCGATCGACGAGCCGGTGGTCGAGAGCCGGACCGTGGAGACCGTGGCCCAGGCGCGCGAGTTCCTCGCCGAGGTCGGCCTGCCGCTGGTCGTTCGGCCGGCCTTCACCCTGGGTGGCACCGGCGGCGGCTTCATCCACGCGGAGTCGGAGTTCGACGCCGCCGTGCAGTTCGGCCTCGACGCCAGCCCCATCACCCAGGTTCTCCTGGAGCGCAGCCTGCAGGGCTGGAAGGAGGTGGAGTACGAGGTGATGCGGGACGCCAACGACACCTGCATCACGGTCTGCAACATGGAGAACCTCGACCCGATGGGTGTCCACACCGGCGACTCCATCGTGGTGGCGCCGTCGCAGACGCTGAGCGACAAGGAGTACCAGATGCTCCGCTCCTCGGCACTGAAGATCATCCGCGGGCTGGGCATCGAGGGCGGCTGCAACGTCCAGTACGCGCTGGACCCGCACTCCTTCCGCTACAACGTGATCGAGGTCAACCCGCGGGTTTCGCGCAGCTCCGCGCTGGCCAGCAAGGCGACGGGCTACCCGATCGCCCGGGTGGCCGCCAAGGTGGCCATCGGTAAGCGCCTCGACGAGATCCCCAACGCCGTCACAGGGCGCACCCTGGCGGCCTTCGAGCCCGCGCTCGACTACTGCGTGGTCAAGATCCCCCGCTGGCCCTTCGACAAGTTCCCCACCGCCGACCGCTCGATCGGCACCCAGATGAAGGCCACCGGCGAGGTCATGGCGGTGGAGCGCACCTTCGAGGCGGCGCTGGTAAAGGCGCTGCGGTCGATGGAGCAGAAGCCGCCGGCGCTCGACGGCGCGCCCATCGACGAGACGCTGCTGAGCCAGCCCAACGACCGCCGCCTGTACGCGCTGCTGGCGGCGCTGCGGCAGTGGCTGCCCGAGGGCGCGGCCGCCGACGCCGGCGGCGAGGCGGAGGTGATCGAGCGGCTCCACGGCCTGACCTCCATCGACCGCTGGTTCCTGCGCCGGCTGGCGCATATCGTCGCCATCGAGCGGCGGCTGGCCGCCGGCCTCGAGCCGGGGCTCCACCGCGAGGCCAAGACCTCGGGCTTCACCGACGCGCGGATCGCGGCGCTCAGCGGTGAGCCGTTGGAGGACGTGCGGGCGGCGGCGTTCGAGGCCGGCATCCACGTCGCCTACAAGCTGGTCGACACCTGCGCCGCGGAGTTCGCCGCCGCGACCCCCTACTACTACTCGACCTACGAGGCGGAGGACGAGTCGCCCCGCGGGCAGCGCCAGGACACCGGCCGCTCGGTGCTGGTGCTGGGCTCTGGGCCGATCCGGATCGGCCAGGGCATCGAGTTCGACTACTGCTCCGTGCAGGCGGCGTTGACGCTGCGCGAGTCGGGCTGGTCCAGCGCGATGCTGAACTCCAACCCGGAGACGGTGTCGACCGACTTCGACACGTCGGACCGCCTCTACTTCGACCCCCTCGACGAGGAGTCGGCGGAGAACGTGATCAACGCCGAGTCGGCGGTGGGGGTGATGGTCCAGTTCGGCGGCCAAACCGCGATCAACCTGGCCGAGCCGCTGGAGCGCCGGGGGGCGAAGATCCTGGGCTCCCAGGTGGACGCGATCGACCTCGCCGAGGACCGGCGCCGCTTCGAGGCCACCCTGCGGGAGATCGGCATCCCCCAGCCGCCCGGCGCCACCGCCACCACTGTCGAGGAGGCACACGCGATCGCCGACCGCGTCGGCTACCCGGTGCTGGTCCGGCCCAGCTATGTCCTCGGGGGCAGAGCGATGGAGATCGTGCACGCGCCGGAGGACCTCGAGCGCTACCTCGAGGGCGCCCGTGACGCCCTCGCCCGGGGCACCATCCTGGTCGACAAGTACCTCGTCGGTGGCGAGTTCGAAGTCGACGCCATCTGCGACGGCGAGCGCGTGCTGATCCCCGGGATCATGGAGCACGTGGAGCGCGCCGGCGTCCACTCGGGCGACTCGTTCGCGGTCTACCCGGCGCAGCACCTGGCGCCCGACGACGTCGACCTGCTGGTCGACTACACGCGCCGCATCGCGCTGCGGCTCAGCATCCGCGGCCTGCTCAACATCCAGTACGTGCTTCATCGCAACCGCCTCTACGTGATCGAGGTCAACCCCCGCGCCAGCCGCACGGTGCCATTCCTAAGCAAGGTGACGGGGGTCCCGATGGTGCCCGTCGCGACCCGCGTGGCCACCGGCGAGACGCTGGAGGCGCAGGGGTACGAGGACGGCCTCTGGCCGGAGTCGGACCTCGTCGCGGTGAAGGCGCCGGTCTTCTCGATGAGCAAGCTGCTGGAGGTCGACAGCCACCTGGGCCCGGAGATGAAGTCCACCGGCGAGGTGATGGGCATCGACCACGAGCTGGCGCCGGCGATGTTCAAGGCCTTCCTCGCGTCGCTCGACCGGCTGCCGCGTTCGGGCGGCGCACTCTGCACCATCGCCGACGGCGACAAGGCCGAGGCGCTGCCGATCATCGCCCGCCTGGCGGAGATGGGCTTCACGGTGCACGCCACGTCGGGCACCGCCCGGGCCCTCCGCGAGGCCGGGATCAGCGTCAACGAGGTCGGCAAGATCGCCGACGGCTCGCCCCACGTCGTGGACCTGATCAAAAGCGGTACCGTCGACCTGGTGGTGAACACCATCTCCAACGACGCCGCCGGCACCCGCGCCACCGATGGCGCGCCGCTCGCGCTCCGCGACGGGTTCGAGATCCGGCGCGCGGCGGTGGAGCGCCGCATCCCCTGCCTGACGTCACTCGACACCGCCGCCGCGCTGGTCGAGTCGCTCAACCTGCTGGCGCTGGATGGCGCCTTCGAGGTCAAGACCGTCGACGAGTACACGCGCGCGGGAACACCCCCCGACGAGCCCCTCGGGTCGGAAAATGAGGCCTGGCACGATCACTCCGAGATCCCCCTCGACGTTCCCGAGGACCGCGAGGAGGCGATGCTTTGAGCGCGCCAGTGAGCGCCGCCGCCCCCGTAGGCGCCGTCGTGGAACGCGGCGTGGTCGCGCTCCGGGAGGAGGTGATGCCCGGCAGCTGGCTGCTGCGCCTGCGGTCGCCGCGGATCGCCCGTGCCGGCCTGCCCGGGCAGTTCGTCCACGTCCAGGTCGGCGGCAGCACCGACCCGCTGCTGCGGCGCCCCTTCAGCTTCTGCGACATCAACCCCGCGGCCGGGACGTACGACATCCTTTTCAACGTCGTGGGCCCGGGCACCGCGATCCTGGCCGCCGCCGAGGCGGGCCAGGCCTTCGAGGCGCTGGGCCCGCTGGGGCGGCCCTTCGGCTTCCCCGAGTCCGGCACGCTGGTGGCGGTCGCCGGTGGCCTGGGGGTGGCACCGTTCCCGCTGGTGGCGCGCGCCGCCCGCGAGCGCGGCCTCGATGTGGTGTGGTTCAACGGCGCCCACACCGCCAACCAGCTGCTGCCCGCCGCCGTCCTGCCCGAGGGCGTCGAGGCGCGGGTGGCCACCGACGATGGCAGCGCGGGGCACCACGGGTTCGTGACCGAGCTGCTCCGCGCCGAGCTGCCGCGGCGCGCAGGCGGCGTCGCGATGATCCACGCGTGCGGCCCGACGCCGATGCTGATCGCCCTGGCCGGGCTGCTGGGCGCGCTCGACCAGGAGGGCCAGGCGGTGCCGCCCTGCGAGATGTCGCTGGAGGCGCCGATGGGCTGCGCGCTGGGGACGTGTCTCGGCTGCGTCGTCCCGTCAACCACCACGGCCTCGCCGGACGCCACGCCCGGTTTCGCGCGCGTCTGCGTCGAGGGCGCGGTGATGGATTGGCGGACGATCGACTGGCCCCGCTACCAGGCGCTGGGCGAGCTGGTGCACCACCGGGTGGCGCCCGTGCGCCCGGCGGCCGGGGCGCGGGTGGGCGCCTGATGGCCGACCTCTCGGTCGTCATCCGCGACGACCTGGTGCTGGCCACCCCGCTGCTGGCGGCGTCGGGCACGTTCGGCTTCGGCTTCGAGATGGAGGCGCTCGGCGGCCACGCCGGCTACGGCGCGCTGATCAGCAAGGGCACCTCGATCGAGCCCCGGGTGGGCAATGACCCGCCGCGGATCGCCGAGGTCCCGTCGGGGATGCTCAACGCCATCGGCCTGCAGAACCCCGGCGTCGAGGTCGTCGCCGGCGACTACGCGCCCCGCTGGGGCCAGTGGCCGACGCCGGTGATCGTCAACGTCGTCGGCGACAGCGTCGATGACTACGTCAACGTCGTCACCCGCCTGGAGGACGCGCCCAACGTCGCCGGCATCGAGCTCAACATCTCGTGCCCCAACGTCGGCGCCCGGGGGATGATGTTCGGCGTCGACGCGGGGATGGCGGCGCAGGTAACCGGCGCGGTGCGGGCGGCCACCCGTCGACCTCTGATCGTCAAGCTAACGCCCAACGTCACCGACCTGGTCTCGATCGCCCGCGCGATCGTCGACGCCGGTGCCGACGCGCTCTCGGCGGTCAACACCTACGTGGGGATGACGCTGGACCTGGCATCCGGCGAGCCGGTGCTGGCCAATGTCACCGGCGGCCTTTCGGGGCCCGCCATCCGGCCGCTGGCGCTGCACGCGGTCTATACGGTGTCGCGGGCGGTGCCCGTCCCGGTGCTCGCCTCGGGCGGGGTGATGTCGGGCGAGGACGCGATCGAGTTCCTGCTTGCCGGCGCCGCGGCCGTCCAGGTCGGCACCCTCAACTTCCTTCGCCCCGACGCCGGTCGCCACGTGCTCTCGGGCATCGAGGCCCACATGGCGGCGCGTGGTATCGACTCGCTGGCGGAGCTCCGCCCCGCCGCCGCCCTCGGCGTGAAGTGACCGCACTGGAGATCTTCCGCGAGGCGGGCGCGTTCCTCGAGGGGCACTTCGTCTACACCAGCGGGCGCCACGGCAACCGCTACCTCGAGAAGTTCCGCGTGCTGGAGCGCGCCGCGTACGCCGAGCCGCTCTGCCGGATGATCGCCGACCGCTTCAGCGGGAGCGGCGCGGAGGTCGTGGCGGCGCCCACCACGGGCGGCATCATCATGGCCTACGAGGTCGGCCGCATCCTGGCCCTGCCCGGGATCTTCTGCGAGAAGGACGCCGCCGGCGGCCGTGTCTTTCGTCGCGGCTTTGAGATCCGCCGTGGCCAGAAGGTGCTCGTGGTCGACGACATCGTGACCACCGGCGGCTCGCTGCGGGACACGTACGACGCCGTCGAGCGGCTGGGTGGCGACATCGTCGGGGTGGGCGTCCTGGCCGACCGCAGTGGCGGCAAGGTCGAGGTGCCGTACCCCTACCTCGCGTGCCTCGAGGTGAGCTTCGACACGTGGGCCCCCGAGGACTGCCCCCTGTGCGCCGCCGGGGATGTCCCCGAGGCGCACAGGGGGAGTGCCGCCGTCAGCTGACCCGGCGCCCCCGGCGGCGCGCCACCAGCGTCGCCGCGGCGCCCCCGAAGACCAGCCCCGCCGGGCCCAATGCCGCCCACGGCCACGGGCTCGACTCGGTCCGCGCCGCCGCCGCCTGGGTTGGCACCGGGGTGCCGAGGCTGCCGTTGGCGGCGACTGCCGGGACCACGCTGTCGGCCGTGGCGGGACCCACGCCGCTGCCGTCACCCACCACGATCGCCGCCGCCATGGCGGGGTGGAGCTCGCAGAAGTACGGGTACACCCCGTTGACGGTGAAGCGATAGGAGACCGTCTTGCCGGTGCCCAGCGTGTTGAAGTCGCCGAAGCTCATCGCCGTGCCGGTGACCGTGTGTGAGTCCTCGTCGCGGTTCACCCAGGTGACGGTGTCGCCCGGCTGGATGTGCAGGGTGTTCGGCGCGAAGCAGTAGTTGCGGATCTCGACGGTCGTGCCTGTGGCGCTGCTGGGTTTGGCGTAATGGCAGCCGCCGCCAGCGCTGGCGGTGCTGGGAAGGCTCAGCAGCATCGCCGCGGCCCCCAGTACGGCCAGCAGGATCGTTGCCAGGGCGCGCCCCGGCCGGGCGCTTGCATGGTGGTTCATGTGGTCACCTCCTGCCCCCTGTACACCGGGCCGGTGGGCGTGGTTCCCGGGTAGTTCTAGCCGGCCCCGCCGTCTCCTGCGAGGAACATGGACGTCCCCCGGCCGATGGCGACCTTGCGGCCGTCGACGCCGAAGACCTCGGCGTCGGCCACGCTCAGGGTGCGGCCGCGGTGGACCACCCGCCCCACCGCGGTGAGGTCGCCCAATCCGGGGTCCGGGTAAACGGGACGGAGGAAATTGATCTTCAGGTCGACCGGGACGTGGGTTACGCCGGGGGCGGTGGTGGTCTGGACGGCCGATGCCAGCGCGGAGTAGGCGAGGAACGCCAAAAAGCCGCCCTCCACGCTGCCAAAGCCGCTTGCCAGCCAGCCACTGGCCGGCATCGCGAACCTGACCTCGCCCACCTCGGCGGCCGTGGGGCGGACGCCCAGGAGGTGATGGATTGGCGGGTGGGGGACCTCGCCCGCGAGCTGCCCGCGCAGAACTGCCAACCCACCCGCCTTCCACGCGTCCGCCCCGAGGACCTCACCGGCGGGGGGGCGGAGGTAGGGGTCAGGGAGCTCGTGCTCATCCGCGGGCGGAATGGCGAGCGACTCGATGAAGGCGTCGACGGCCGCCTGGTCGCCCGGGTCCGGGCCCGGCTCGGTCTCGGGCAGCTGGTCGCCTATGACGTTGCGGCACGTCACCAGGGCCAGCTCTCGGCCGTCGGCGTCGAGGAGGTCACACTCCGACAGGGCCAGCCGGCCGTCGACCCCGATGAGCCGTCCCACCGCGGTTATCTCGCGGGACTCCAGCGTCGCGGCGCGGAGGAAGTTGAAGGACATCTCGGACGTGCTGAAGAGTGTCCGCGGTGGCAGCGCGGGGCCCACCACCGATCCCAGCGCGAAGTCCGCCACCACCCCGAGGAGGCCGCCAGGCACCAGCCCTTGGGAGGACAGCAGCCATCCGGTCACCGGCTGCTTCCACGACGTCTCGTGCTCGTCGTAGCCCGCGAACTCCATCCCGGTGAGGCGCGCCAGCGGCGCCGCCGGCCAGCGGCCGCGCTCGGCGGCGAGGTTGCGCAGGTCGCCGGGGAGCAGGAACATGCGCGGGTCGGCGAAGCCCCCCCGCCAGGGTTCACGCCAGATTTCGACGCTCATGGCGCCCACGATAGCGCCGCTCGCGGTGCCCCGGCGGCTACCGCAGCGAGGCCGCGATCCGCAGGACCTCGTCGCGCGGCAGCGCCGACTCGATGCGGTAGGTGACGTCTCCCTTCTGCCAGAGCAGGGTGTTCTCGGCCAGCCGGAGTGTGTCGCGGCTGACGTCGCCGTGGACGTCCTTGACTACCACCTCGTGGGGGCTGCCTGCAAGCCAGTAGCCGGTCACGCCGTCGACGCTCACCTCCTCCAGCGTCGTCGACGGGCCCAGCACCTTGGCGAACAGCTCGCGCTCGACCCGGGCGCGGAACTCGGTGAGCAGCATGCCGACGCCGCTGCCGCCGGGGTCCGGCAGCGCGGCCGACGGGATGTACACCGCGCTGACCACCTCCGTCGAGAGGTGGGTGCGCACCCGCAGTTCATCGGGCGTCCCGGCCGTGGCGGGCAGCCGCAGGGGGAACCCCGCCAGCCGCTCGGCCTCGGCCCGGGAG
>JAXDLV010000042.1:0-4461 GCA_034666445.1 Chloroflexota bacterium
GCCGTGGACCACGCTCTCCATCAGGCGGCGCCGCACCTCGAACGGGATCCGGGGGCTGAGCGAGCCGACCTGGTCCAGCGGCTTGCCGCGCAGGTACTTGGGGATGATGTGGGCTCCTCGGCGGGCCGCCAGGAAGACCCGGTCCGCCACCTGGCTGGCCTCGCAGGCGATGTCCATTGCGGAGTTGCCCATCCCCAGCACGACGACGTTTCGCCCGGCGAGGTCGCGGTTGTCGACGTACGAATGGGAGTGCATCTCGACGCCGTCGAACTCGCCGGGAAACCGCGGTTCCGGCCAGCGCGGGTCCCAGTGGTGGCCATTGGCGACCATCAGCGCGTCGTAGCGCCGCAGCTCGCCACCGTCGAGCTCCACCTCCCAGGTCCCGTCCTCCAGGCGGCGGCAATGCTCGACGCTGCGGTTGAACATGATCCGTTCGCGGAACCCGAAATGGTCGACGTAGTCGTTGAAGTACTGGGCGATGTGGGTGTGGTGGGGGAAGTCCGGGTACTCCCTGGGCATCGGGAAGTCGGAGTACTCCATCCGCTCCCGCGACGTGTTGATGTGCAGCGAGCGGTAGGCCGCCGACATCCCATTGCGGTTGCCGAAGACCCAGTTGCCACCGACGGTGTCGCTCTTCTCGATGCAATCGAACGGGATGGAGGCCTGGTGCAGCGCCTTGGCGGCGGCGATCCCCGACGACCCGGCGCCGACCACGCAGACGGACGGGAGGGGGCTCACCCGGCGGCTCCTGTCATGGCGCGATCTTAGCCGCGCCCGGTAAAAAGCTGACGGCCTCGTCAGAAATATCGGGCTTGCGGCACGACGCACCGCGTCGTAACTTATCCGCAGTGGCACGCTTCCTGAGCCCGCAGGAGTTCATGCAGCTCCTTGCCCTGCCGCTGCCGATGGTGGATCGCTGGGTCCCGCTGCCGATTTCCGACACCGACCCCGACCCCGGCCTCTTCGGCCCAGGCTCCGTGACCTGGCGGATGCTGCGGGAGCCGCTGCTGATCTTCGCCGGCGCCCGCGCCCTGCTGCTGCAGGCAGCCCACCCCCAGGTGGCCCAGGGTGCGATCGAACACAGCGCCTACGCCGACGACCCCTTCGGGCGACTGATGCGCACCTACGAGTGGGCCGGCACGGTGGTCTTTGGCACCACCGCCGAGGCCAGGGCGGCGATCGCCGGCGTGAACCGGCTCCACCACCGTGTCACCGGCGCGCTGCCCGCCGCCCACCGCACCCGCCGGGTCAAGGCGCACGCGCCGTACTCGGCGATGGATGCCGACCTCCTGCTCTGGGTGCACGCCACGTTCGTGGACACCCTGCTGGTGTCGCACGACCAGATGGTCGGTGGCCTGACCGAGGTCGAGCGCGACCGCATGGTGCGCGAGTGGGAGGTGGTGGGGCGGCTGCTGGGTGTCCCCGCCGAGATGCTCTGGCCCAGCCACGCGGCGTTGAAGCGATACATCAAACGGCAGCTGACCCGGGGGCCGGTGAAGCCTGGACCCGGTTCGCGGCTGGTTGCCGACACCATCCTCAGGCCGCCGCTGCCCTCACCCGTGGTGCGCCCCTTCATGGAGATGCTGACGTTCGCCAGCGTCGGCTTCCTGCCGCCGGAGCTGATCCGCGGCTACGGGATCTTCTGGACGCCGGCCCACGAGGCCGCCCACCGCGGCATGCGCCTGATGCTGCGCACGGGGCGGCGGACGATGCCGCGCCGCCTGCGCGTGGCCCCGATCTACGACTTTGCCTACGACCGCACCCGCGGCAAGCTGCTGCCCCAGCCCGCGCCGCGGAAGCGGCCCGGCCGCCGCGCCGCCTAAGGGCGTCCAAACCGGCTTCGGCCGCGCCGCGACCCGCGCCGGCGTGACAGTCTGGAGGCCATGCGAAGCGCTCCGCTGACCGTGCTCCTGGCGCCCATGCTGCTGGCGGCCTGCGCGGTCGGCGGACCCTCGGTCGCCGGCCCCGCCGCATCGCCGCAGGCGTCCCCCGCCGCCAGCCCATCCCCCCAGGAGTCCACCTCACCCGCGCCGGCGTACCCGTCCTACTACATCGAGAGCCTGCGCACCCGGCCGCCGCAGGATGGCCGGATCACGATCGGCGAGCTCATGTTCCGGGGCGCCGGCTACACCAAGTCCCACATGACCTGGACCAGCGGGGGGCAGGTGATGACCGGCACGGCGTCGATTCCCGACGGCACCGGGCCCTTCCCGGTGGTGATCGTGAACCACGGCCACATCCCAGAGGAGCGCTACTGGATCGGCCAGGACTCGGGCATCTTCGGCGACCCGATGGCGGCGCACGGCTTCATCTCCCTCGCCCCCAACTACCCCGGTTATGCGGGCTCCGGCGAGGGCGACCCGGCCATGCCCACAATCGTGCGCACCGCCGTGACAGTGATGGACCTGGTCAGCTCTCTGCCCAGCCTGCCCCAGGCCGACCCGGCGCGGGTGGCGATGATGGGCCACAGCAACGGGGGCGGCGTCAGCCAGCTGGTGATGGTCGCCGACAGCCGGGTCAAGGCCGCCGTGCTGTTCGCGCCGGTGAGCAGCGACATGGCCGACAACGCCCGCAAGTGGTGGCTGACGTCGGGCAGCGCGGCGCCGCTGCCGACCCCCGAGGCGGACCCTGATGGGTACGCCCACATCTCGCCGCGCAACTACTTCGGCTTCAACCGCGCACCCACCCTCCTCCTCCAGGGGACCGCTGACCAGGACATACCGGCGGCCTGGACGACCGCGACCTTCGATGCCCTCAGGGCCCAGGGGATCAAGTCGCGGCTGGACTGGTTCCCGGGTGGCCGCCACGACCTCGTCGGCGGTGACCTCAGCCGCGCGGTGGCCTCCGCCGAGGCGTGGGTCCGGGAGACCCTGGGCTAACGACCTCAGACCAGGTCGACGATCGCGGGGAGGACCTCGCCGATGGGCGCGTCGAAGACGGCATCCGCCCGTGGGTCGTAGGGGGTGGGCTCGGCGTTGACGATCACCAGCCTGGCGCCGGCGCTCGTGGCGATGGCCGGCAGCTGGGCCGCCGGGTAGACACCCAGCGAGGTGCCCACGGCGATGAAGACGTCGCACTCCGCGGCGGCGTCCATCGCCCGGGCGAGGTCTTCCTCCACCAGCGACTGGCCAAAGGAGATGGTGGCGGTCTTGAGGATCCCGCCGCAGCTGCGGCAGGGCGGGTCCTCCTCGCCGGCGCGGACACGGTCCAGGGCCCGCTCGATCGGCGCCCGCTCGCCGCATGCCATGCACACGACCTCCCGGGCGGTGCCGTGGATCTCGACCAGTCTCGACGGCGACGTCCCCGCCAGCTGGTGCAGCCCGTCGATGTTCTGCGTCACCAGCAGCTGCAGCCGGCCGCGTCGCTCCAGCTCGGCCAGGGCCAGGTGCCCGGCGTTGGGCGTGGCCGCCCACATCGGGCTGTTGAGCCGGTCCTGCCAGGCTTCGACGCGGACCTCACGGTCGGCCATGTAGTAGCGGATGTCGGACCGCCGTTCCGCCCGGGGATTCACCGTCCAGACGCCCTTCGGCCCCCGGAAGTCGGGGATCCCCGACTCGGTGGAGATCCCGGCCCCCGTCAGCGCGACCACGCGGGACGCTGCGCGCAGCCAGCGGGCAACCTCGGCGACATCGGCCACGGCGATCCCCTCCGGCACCGGCGGCCGGGCTAGCTGCCGGTGGTGGCGGTCTGGCTGTCGGTGATCCGCCGGGCGACGACGATGAACCGGGGATCGTCGTCACGCCAGCCGTTGCACGTCTGCAGGGTGAGGCGGTCGTCCGTGGTCGGCTGCAGCCAGGTGAAGTCCTTCCAGCTGACCCGGGCGTGGATCTCGGAGACGCGGTAGCGGTAGACCTTGCCGCCGCCATAGTCGACCTGGATCTGGTCGCCGATGTGGAGGTTGTGCAGGTTCCAGAACATCCCGGTGCGGGCATGGGCATAGACGTAGGTGTTGCTGGTGCCGGTGCTGCCGTTGGCCAGCAGGTGGTCGGCGTTGGGATAGGTGAACGCCTCGTACTTCACCGGCGGGGTCTTGCCGTCGCCCTTGACGAGCAGCAGGTCGATGCCGACCTTGTCGATCTTGATCCGTGGATAGCCGCTCTCCGGCTGCGCCGCGATGCCCTCCAGGGAGTTCCCTGCCAGCGCCGGGATCTGGCGGATGTCGATCTCCGCCCCCGGTGGGAACAGCTGGGTGACGCCGTAGCTGATGAGGGCAAAGGCCATCACCAGGCCCAGCACGCGGGTGTCGTAGACCCAACGCCAGCCGCGCTTGTCGGACGTCGCGATCGACAGCGCCAGCGCCTGGACGACGTGGATCGTCGTGGCCATCGTGATCGCGGCGGTGGCGGCGCTGGCGCTGTCGATCGCGACGTCCGACAAGCGCGGCTGGCGTTGGGTCTACGACACCCGCGTGCTGGGCCTGGTGATGGCCTTTGCCCTCATCAGCTACGGCGTCACCCAGCT
>JAXDLV010000043.1:0-5434 GCA_034666445.1 Chloroflexota bacterium
GGGCTGGGGTCGGCGCAGGAAGATGAACACGCCGACGGCCACCAGCAGCACCCCGAGGAGCACCAGCAGCAGCGGCCAGCGCCGGCGCATGGCGTCTACCAACGCACCGCCATCCGCAGGTCCTGGGCCAGGTTGGCCTGCTGCTTGACCTGGCCGCCGGGGTAGGCGACCTGGACGGTGGTGGGCATCCCCGGGTTGCCCAGCTGCTTCTGCACCAGCAGGTCGTAGCCGGCGTCGGGGTTGAAGGGCACCTGGTAGGTCAGGGTGATCGTGGCCTCGTGGCCGCGCGGCAGCCGGAAGTAGGTGCCCGCCACCAGCCGGTCGTGGTCCAGCGCCAGCTCGTTGAGGCCGCCCTCCGACGGCTTGCCGTCGGTGAGCACCTCGAAGTCGGCGATCTGGGCGCCCTGGGGCAGGTAGAACCTGACGTAGTCGCGGTAGCTGCCCTCCCCGGGGTTGAGGGCGCGGTCGATGTCGTTGAGCGCTTGGGGCATCGCGTACTTCATCGTCACCTGGTTGCGGGTGACGCCGGTCACGGGGGCCTCGACCTTCATGTCGAGCGACTTCTTGACGAAGTAGTCACCCTTGCTGATCCCCACGTTGCCGTCAGCCACCAGCAGGTAGTCGTGGGTGGTGTCGACCAGCGCCCCGTCGTACTGCACCTCGTGGGCCGCCTGGGCGATCGCCGCGTCGTGGAAGTAGCCCACGAGGTGCCGCTGCTCCGCCTGGTCGCGGAAGATGGCGAAGAGGCGGGGCCAGTCGGAGGCGGGTGACTCAAGGACCCTCTTGAGGATCGCCTCGCTGACGGGGGCGAGGGCGCCCTTGCCGGTGTTGGGGCCCGTCGAGGCGTTGACGATGATGTTCAGCTTCTCGAAGAAGTTGTCCGGCCCGAAGATGCCGTACGGCTGGGCGTCTACCGGGCCGGTGACGGCCAGCATCGCCCCGATCGCGTAGGGGTCGATCGAGATCGTGCCGTCAACGGCGCGGTTGGTGGCCGACTGGTACATCTGCTCGGCGGTCCGGGCCGTGGTGGGGAAGTCAGGGTCCCAGCCGACATCACCGATCTCCAGCTGGTTCTTGAACATCTTCAGGTAGCGCCCCAGCGTGGCCGGCACCGGGACCGGCTTCTTGATGTTGGGGTTGAACGTGTCCTGGTTGCGCACCTCCACGGTGGTGGGGGCGCCGCCCGACATCACCACCGTGCCGATGACCCCCGAGAACCCGCCCGCGGGACGCAGCTCAGAGGGGTTGGGCAGCAGGACCAGGTACGTCTGCGGTCGGGCCGCGCCGATGGCGGAGGGGGCGAATTTCGAGGCCACGACGCCGATCCGGGCCTCGCCGGCCATCTCGTCGAGCAGCCTGATGGCGTCTCGCAGCTTCTGCGCGAGAGGGCCCAGGACGGGGCGGCGAAGGTCCGCGCGGAGGGTGCGCAGGGTTGGTTCCAGACGGTCGCTGGCGTCCTGCCATGGGCGGCTGGTGGCGGCCAGGAGGTTGAGCAGCCTGGTGCCCGGCGGCGCGCCGGAATCGCGGGCCTCCGCCACGGTACCGGCCACCTCGACCAGCTTGCCGAAGCTGTCGGTGCCGGAGACGGTTGCGTCGGCCAGGTCCTGGAGGACCTGCGACTGGTCGCGGCTGTAGCCGACGGCCGAGAGGGCCGCCATCAGGCGTGACTCTCGCATCTGGCCGGCGCCGCGGCTGACCTCGGCCGCCGCCTGCACCTGCAGGTCGCGCGCCGTGGCGACGTTCTCGGCGGTCCAGTTCTCCGGCCTGGTGCCCAGGACGGTTGCCGCCTGGCGGAGGACGTCGGTGCCGTGGGTGACGTTGGCCAGCGCCTGCCCGACCGTGAATGACTCATATGCAACGGCGACGAGGAGAAGGGCCCCGACGGTGGCGGTCACCCGGCCGATCCGGCGCCGAGCGCGGCGGCTGATGAAGCGGGGGCCGACGGGTCGGCGTGGCGAGCGGCCCCGGCCACGCCGATCGGGCCGGGCGCGCCAGAGACCGGCGCGCCGGAGCGCAATCACGACGATCAGCGCCACCACGCTCGCACCGGCGAGCACGGTCAGCGCCACGGAGACCGAGGGCACGCGCAATTCTATGCACCCGGGACCGTTTTAGAGCGCGATTTGAGTTGACTCTGACGTGGGGGAGTGGTTAGTCTGTGGGTTCGCGGCCTAGTTATCCACACCCGGTGGCGGCCGTGTGGGATCCGTCGGCTGGTCAGCCGACCTAGAGCACTGAGCGGGGATGGTTACCATCGGAAACGAAATGACGGCTGCGGATCTCGCCAGCCCACTCGTAGGGGGCGCGACGTCCCGCTGATGGACCCACGCCCCTATCTCCGCGTTGTATGGCGCTGGCGCTGGCTGGTCGTCCTGATCGTGGTCACCTGCGCCCTGACATCGGTGCTGGTCTCCTACCAGCTGCCCAAGGCCTACGCGACCACGGCGACGGGCCTGGTGAGCCCCAAACAGCTCCTCCCCGGCGGAACCCCCGACGCCACCCAGGCGCCCAACATCGACCAGCTGGTGGAGACGTACGTCGGCCTGATCAACACCGACCCGGTGCGCAGCCGGCTGGTCAAGGACGGCATCCCGCGCAGCACCGACCAGCTCAAGGGCGCGATCACCGCCGCGCGGGCGCCCAGCTCCACCCTGATCAAGATCACGATCGTCGACAGTGAGCCCGGCGTGGCCCAGGCCATCGCCCGGGACATCATCCCGGCGTTCAACGCCTCCCTGGACGACCTCCAGACCAAGGTCGGCGTCGACTCCAAGTCGCGCCTCGACGCGCTGGTGCTGTGGGAGGTCCCGGCCACCGCCCCCACAACCCCGATCACGCCCAACATCCCGCGCAACGTGGAGCTGGCGGTGGCGGCGTCGCTGGTCGGGGCGATCCTCCTGGCCTTCCTGATCGAGCGGCTGGACAGCACCGTCAAGACTGAGGCCGACCTCCGCGAGAAGACCGGCCTCACGGTGCTCGGCTCGGTGATCGAGCGGCCCGCCGGTGACCTTGACCCCGACCAGGGCATCGAGACGGTGGTGGTGACCCACCCCACCGATCCCCTGGCCGAGCAGTACCGCGCGATCAGGACCAACGTCCTGTTCAGCCGCGTCGACAGCGAGCTGCGCACGCTGATCGTCACCTCCCCCAGCCCGGGGGAGGGCAAGACCACCACCGCCAGCAACCTCGCCGTGGTCCTGGCCCAGGCCGGCAACAACGTCATCCTGGTCGACGCCGACTTCCGCCGCCCCGCGATCCACTCGGTGTTCGGCGTGAACTCCGACGTGGGCCTCGGAAACCTGATCCTGGGCGACAAGACGGAGGACGAAGTTCTCCAATCGACGAAGGTTCCGCGGCTCCGGGTCGTCTGTACCGGTGTGACCCCCGCCAACCCGTCCGAGCTCCTGGGATCGTCCAGCATGCAGCGCGCCCTCGAGCGGCTCAACGCCAAGGCCGACGTGGTGATCCTGGACACCCCCCCGGTGACCGCGGTGACCGACGCCACGGTGCTCAGCGCGCTGGTCGACGGCGTGGTGGTCGTGGTTGAGCGCGGCGGCACCTCGTTCGCCTCCCTGACGCGCTCCATCGAGACGATGCAGGGGGTGGGCGCCCGGATCATCGGGCTGGTGCTGAACAAGGCCCGCGCCGAGGCGGGCGTCGGCTACTACTACTACTACGGCCCCCACCCCTCGGGTAGGAAGGGGCAGCGGCGCAAGACGCCGAAGCCCGAGGCCCAGGGATGAGGGCCAGCCCGACTGTCGACCCGGGCGAGGGCGTCATGCTCGTTGGTGACCGCCTGCTCCAGCCCGACCACCGCCCCGTCGACAGGTCGGATGTCTCCACCGCCGTCCAGTACCGCGTCAAGCGGCTGATTGACATCGTTGTCGCGCTGGCGGTGCTGGTGCTCCTGAGCCCGCTGCTGCTGGTGATCGCGCTCCTGATCCGGCTCACCAGCCCCGGCCCTGCGCTCTACCGGCAGCGCCGGCTGCGGACCCTGGACCAGGAGTTCACGATGTACAAGTTCCGCACCATGGTGGATGGCGCCGAGGGCCTCGTCCACGAGCTGCTGGAGCTGAACCAGGCCAGCGGGCCGCTGTTCAAGGTCCGCTCCGACCCGCGGCGTACCCCCGTTGGCCGGGTGCTGCGGCGCTGCTTCCTCGACGAGCTGCCCCAGTTCATCAACGTCCTCAAGGGAGAGATGAGCCTGGTTGGCCCACGACCCTGCCTCAGCAGCGAGGCCGCCGGTCGTGCCGATCTCCTCGCCTTCCGCTTCCACGTGCCCCAGGGCATCACCGGGCCGTGGCAGACCAGTGGTCACCACGGGATCACGTTCGAGGACCAGCTGCTGGTGGAGATCGACTACATCGAGAACTGGTCGCTGGCGAGGGACGTGTCGATCATCCTCCGCACCATCCCCCTCGTCCTCCGCCGCTCCGGCATCTGAGCCAGCCTCCGCCCCGGGCCGCCGGTCTCCGCGCCAGCCTGGGGCCGCGCATCGCGTTCGACGCGCGGATGGTTGGCCAGGCGGGCATCGGGCGCTTCAGCGAGGGCCTCTGGCAGGGCCTGGTTTCGCGCGGCGCCGACGTCGTCGGGCTGGTGCCGGCGCGCGAGGACGGCTGGCGCGGCGACGCCACCGCCCCGCCGGGTCCGACCGTGGTTGTGCGTTCGCGGCCGTTCGGCGTGGCGGAGCAGGTGGAGGTGCCCAGGGTGGTGACGCGCATCGGCGCGGGCGTCTACCACTCCGCCCACCTGACGGTGCCCCACCTCCGTCGCGGCCCGGTGGTTCTCACCGTCCACGACCTGTTCCCCGTGAAGTGGCCCCGCCACGCCCGCTCCCGGGCGGCGGCGATGTACTACCGCGCGGCTTTCCCCCTCGCCCTGGGCCGCGCCGACGCGGTGGTCGCCGTGTCGCCGTACACGGCTCGGATGATCCAGGAGGTGCTGCCGGTCCCGCCGGCAAAGCTGCACATGGTGGAGCACGGCATCGACCACGACCGCTGGCGTCCCGCCCCCGAGGCGGAGATCGAGGCCGCGCTCGCGGCGCTGGGACTGCAGCGCCCATACGTGCTCTATTCCGGCACCGCCAAGTGGCACAAGAACCTCCCCGTGCTGCTGGACGCGTACCGCGGTGACCTGCCGGCGCTCGTGATGGCGGGGCCCACCAGCGAGGAGGTGGCGGCGGCGGCGCCGGGGATCGAGAACCCGCTCGTCAGGCCCCTAGGCCGGGTGGCCTCGGACCTGCTCCCCGCGGTCTACTCCGGGGCCACCGCCCTGGTGCTGCCGTCGCTGCACGAGTCGGTCGGCTTCACCGCGCTGGAGGCGATGGCCTGCGGCGTGCCGGTGGTCGCCAGTACCGGGGGGTGCCTGCCGGAGACCGTCGGCGACGCGGGGGTGCTGGTCCCCGCGGACGACGTCGCCGGCTGGCGCGAGTCGA
>JAXDLV010000044.1:0-12180 GCA_034666445.1 Chloroflexota bacterium
GGTGGTTCATTGGTGGCGGCTGCGGCTGCCTGCTGCTCCTCGTGATCATCGTCGCGGTGCTGGCCATCGTGGTTGGGGGCTTCCTGAAGAACGGCGGCGCCAACGTGGCCAAGGACTTCCCGATCTACCAGGGCGCCCGGGAAACGGGCTTCCACACCTTCGTCGGCACCGGCGGCACGACCAATGACGCCACCTGGGAGGTGAACACCCCCGTCAGCCAGGTGAAGTCCTTCTACCTCACCGAGCTGAACAAGGGCGACTGGAAGGTGCTCAGCACCGACCCCGACACGGGTGACATCTACTTCAACCGCCGCAGCAACCCAGCCGAGCAGGGACAGCTCCGGCTGCTGGCGGTGGGCTCGACGACGACCATCCAGGTGCAGCTGCACAAACCGTAGATGGCGGCCACCGTGGGTCCCGCGACCCGGCCGTCCCCGGCGGCCTGACCGATGCTCCAGGCAGCGTTCTGGGGATTCGTCGCCGGCGCCGCCCTCCTGCTCGGCGCGGGCGCGGCGCTGGTGCTGCCCACGTCGCAGCGGGTGATCGGCCTGATCATGGCGTTCGGCGGCGGCGTGCTGATCAGCGCCCTGGCCTTCGAACTGGTCGATGAGGGGCTGAAGTCGGGGGCGACCGTCAGCGTGGCGGCCGGCCTGGCGGCGGGCTCGCTGACGTTCTTCGCAGGTGACTGGCTGCTCGACCACCGCGGCGGCGAACACCGCAAGCGCTCGGGCGGTGAGCAGGTGGACGGCTCCGGAGGGGCGATCGTCCTGGGCGCGCTGCTCGACGGGATCCCGGAGTCGATCGCGATCGGCGTATCGCTGGTGGCGGGCGGCGAGGTTGGGATCGCCATCGTCGCCGCCGTGTTTCTCTCCAACGTGCCCGAGGGTCTCTCTGGCGCCACCGGCCTGCGCAAGGCGGGCTACAGCGCCAGGTTCGTGCTCGCACTGTGGACCGGGGTGATGCTGCTCTCCGCGGCCGCGGCGGCATTTGGCTTCGTCGTGCTGGGCGGCGCCACCCCGGAGGTGGTCGGCTTCGTCCAGGCCTTCGCCGCCGGCGCCATCCTCACCATGCTGGCGGACACGATGATGCCCGAGGCCTTCGCCCACGGCGGCAGCGTGGTCGGCCTCGTCACCGTGCTGGGCTTCATCGCCTCAGCGCTGCTGTCCCACGCGTGACTTGAGGTAGCCGGCTAAGCGCCCTCCACCAGACCCCGGCGGCGGCGGATACCGGTTTCAAGGGGGCTGAAGATGAGCTCGTCGATCGCCACGCCGACGACCAGGATGGCGAAGATCGCCAGCAGCACCAGCGCCAGGTCGGAGAGCGCCCGGCCGTTGTCGAGCATCTGGCCCAGCCCCAGCCCCAGCGCCTGGCTGTGGGCGATCAGCTCGGCTGCCATCAGCGACCGCCAGGAGAATGACCAGGCCTGCTTGAGCCCCGCGACGTAGCCCGGCATGGCGGCGGGGATGATGACGTGGCGATACAGGCCGACGCCGCGGGCGCCCATCGAGCGACCCACTCGGATCAGCAGCGGCTGGATGTTGTCCAGCGCCGCCAGGATGCCGTTGGCGATCGAGGGGAACGCCCCCATGACGACGACGAAGTAGATCGTGGCGTCGCTCAGCCCGAACCAGATGATGCCGATGGGCACCCAGGCCACCGAGGGCAGGCTCTGCAGACCGGACAGCAACGACCCCACCCCGATGCGCAGCAGGCGCACACGCGACACCAGGATGCCGAAGACGGTGCCGAACACCAGCGCGAACGCGTAGCCCACCGCGCCGCGACGGAGGCTGTTGAAGATCGCCTCCTGGAGGTGCCCCGCCTGGGCCTGGTCGACCAGGACGGCAAAGACCTCGCCGGGGCTCGGCAGCAGGTACGCGGGCTTCATCACGTGCAGCGCCACCGCCAGCTGCCAGGCGAGGATCACCGCACCCACGGCCACCAGCCGGGCGGTGAGGGGCACCAGCTGTCGCCGCCACCACGGCGGCCGGCGGGCGTGGGCCAGCTCCAATGCGTCGAGGCCCGCCTCCAGCGTGACAGCGTCGCGGTCAGGTGCGGCCATGGCTCCTGATCTCCTCGCGGAGGTGCTCCGTGATCTCGTCGGCCAGCGCGCCCACCTCGGGCATCTCATAGCGCCGCGGGCGGGGCACGTCGATCCACCACTGCCGGGCCATGCGCCCGGGACGGGGCTTGAGCAGCACGACGCGGTCGCCCAGGCGCACCGCCTCGCGCACGTTGTGGGTGACGAACACGATCGTGCTGCCGGTCTCCTCCCAGATCCGGGTGAGGTCCTCGTGGAGGATGTCGCGGGTGATCGCGTCGAGCGCCCCGAAGGGCTCGTCCATCAGCAGCACCTCGCTGCTCTGGGCCAGGGCCCGGGCGATGGCCACGCGCTGGCGCATCCCGCCGGAGAGCTCATGGGGCCGCTTGCGGTGGAAGTTCTCCAGGTGGACCATGCGCAGCAGCCGCTCCACCTCCCACTCCCGCTCGGCGCGGGCCACGCCCCGCAGCCGGAGGGGCAGCTCGACGTTGCGGCCAACGGTCAGCCAGGGGAGGAGCGCCGCCTCCTGGAACATCAGCGACGGCCGCCCACCGTCGACCACCACCCGGCCCGCGGAAACGTCCTCCAGCCCGGCGATGATGGACAGCAGGGTCGACTTGCCGCACCCTGACGAGCCGAGGATCGACAGGAACTGGCCGCGGGGGACCTCGAGCGTGATGTGCTCCAGTGCCACCAGCGCGTCGTCGCCGTGGCCGTAGACCTTGGTCACGTCGTCGAGCGCGATCGCCGGGCGGCGCGGCTCGGGCTGGGGTGCCCCCTCCGGCGCCGGCTGACCGGGGCCCGTAAGGGCCAGGATCCGGCTCACGCCTGGCCGATGCCCCCGGCGTCGACAGCCGGCTTGTTGGCCTCCCTGAGGACCTTGTTCAGGAGGCGCAGGTCGAGGAGGCCGTTGATGTCAGCGTCCTTGGCCACCAGCCCGGCGTCCTTCGCGTTCTGGGTGGAGGTCTTGATGGTTCCGGGCAGCGGGTCGACCGTGAAGCGCAGGTGGGTCCAGGCGCCGTCCAGGGTGGCGTCCGCCAGCTTCTTCTGGGTCAGCACCGCGATCTGCCTGTTGGTCGCTGCCTTGGCCTCGGTCGGGTTGGCAGTGAGGAAGTCCGTGGTCTTGAGCGTCGCCCGGATCAGCTTCTCGACCACGTCCTGGTGATCCGCCAGGAACTGGCGCGACACCACCAGCTCGGTGGTGGCGAAGTTGCCCCCCGGCCAGAGCGTGGCCTCGTCGACGAGCACCTTGCCGCCGGCCTCGGCGACCAGCCTGGTCGACCACGGCTCGGGCACCCACGCCCCGTCGAGCTTGCCCTGCTGGAACAGCTGGAGGATGGTGGCGTTCTCCGTCGGGGTGATCTTCACGTCGCCCCCTCCCTGGGTATCGGTCTTCAGCCCGTTCTGGGCCAGCCAGGCGCGCAGGGCGACGTCCTGGGTGTTGCCCAGCTGGGGTGTCGCAACGCTCTTACCGCGCAGGTCCGCGGCGCCGCTGATGCCCTCCCTGACCACCAGTGCCGCGCCGCCCGAGGTGGCCCCCGACACGATCCGCAGCAGGTCTCCCTTGCTCTTGACGTACGCGTTGACGGCAGGGCTCGGGCCGAAGAACCCGGCGTCCAGGGCGCCGCCAAACAGCGCCTCAACCTCCTGGGGGCCGGCGTTGAACGACTGCGTGCTGAAGTCCACGCTCGAGCCGAGCTCCTCGGTGAAGTAGCCCTTGTCGATGCCGACCAGCGCGGCAGCGTGGGTGAGGTTGGCCAGGTACCCGAGACGCAGCTTCACCGGCCCGCCGGACTGGCCCGAAGACCCGCACGCCGAGGCGAGCAGCGCCACCGCGAGGACGGCGACAGCGGCGACGGCGGGGCGGGCGGTGCGTCCGAGTGCTTTCAAGATGGTCCCCCTATCACCATAAAGGCGATCTTCTTGATAAAAATAGGGGAGAAGCATACCAGCGACGCCAGGGAATCGGCGGCGAGGACCTAACGCCGGGTGCCGGTCAACGATCGAGCCAGCGCTTCACCTGGATCACCAGGAGCGATGGCGTCGTGGAGGCCTTCTCGACCCACTCGATGGCGTCGAGGCGGAGGGCGCGGTGGATCATGTCGCGGTCGGTGAAGTTGCTGAGGATCGCGACCGGCACGGTGGCGGTGGCCGCGTCCTCGCGCAGCCGGCGCAGCATCTCGAGGCCGTCGACCCCGGGCAGGCCGACGTCGAGGATGAGCAGCTCGGGGTTGCCCCTGGCCAGCTCCATGACGAGGTTCCCCTCGTTCTCGGCGAGCCGGACGGTATGGCCCTCCTCGGTGAGGGCATGGGCATAGGCCCGGCCGATGTCGTTGTCGTCCTCCACAAGGATGATGTCGGCCATCAGCTGCCCATTGAACGCCCCGGGGGGCATTCGCCGCCCCTCGGCGTCACACGCCTGGCACACGGCGGCGGGGGGTTAACCTCACAGCATGCGCATCGTCGACCGGCTGGGCCAGCCGGAACCCTGCTTCTCCTTCGAGTTCTTCCCGCCCCGCACTGAGGCGGGGGTGACCGCGCTGTTCCGCGCCGTCCTGGAGCTGGAGCCGCTGAACCCGGGCTACGTCTCGGTGACCTACCCCGGCAGCGCCACCCCGGACCCCGATGACGAGACCCGCCGGCGGCGCCACCTGACCCTTGAGCTGACGCGTCGCATTCGGGAGGAGTCCGGCATCGAGGCGATGGCCCACCTGACCTGCAGCGCCCACACCCGGGACGAGCTGGTGGAGATCCTCGACGAGCTGGCCGAGCAGGGCGCCGACAACGTGCTGGCGCTGCGCGGCGACCCCCCCGCGGGCGGGGGCGGCTTCGTGACCAAGGAGGGGGGCTTCGCCCACGGCGTCGAGCTGATCCAGCTGGTCCGCGAGCGCGGCTACCCGTTCTGCGTCGGCGCGGCGGCGTACCCCGAGACCCACCAGGAGAGCGTCGACGCCGACACCGACCTGCGCCACCTCAAGGCCAAG
The DNA here is from genome assembly GCA_034666445.1 of Chloroflexota bacterium. Lineage (GTDB taxonomy): Bacteria > Chloroflexota > Dormibacteria > DASZGP01 > DASZGP01 > JAXDLV01. The sequence goes on from JAXDLV010000044.1 coordinate 5,026, forward strand.
GTCGACGCCGGCGCCGACTTTCTCATCAGCCAGCTGTTCCACGACAACGCCCGCTGGTTCGACTTCATCCGCCACGTCCGCGACGCCGGCATCACCGTGCCGGTGATCCCCGGGCTTATGCCGATCATCAACCGCGACGGCATCGTCCGGATGGCGGAGCTGTCAGGTGCTTCGCTGCCGGGCGGGCTGCGCACCCAGCTTGACGCGTGCGGCGACGACGCCGAGGCAGTCCTGGAGATCGGTGTGGCCCACACCACTGCCCAGGCGCTGGAGCTGCTCGACAGCGGGACCGTGGGGATCCACTTCTACACCCTGAACAAGTCGCGGGCCACGCGGGAGATCGTCTCCGCCATCCGCGCCCACCGGGGCGCGCGCTAACCCGCGAGGGTCAGAGGGGAGGGCGGCGGTCCCCCCAGGGCCGGGCGGCCTCCAGCTGGGCGCTGAGCCGGAAGAGGGTCGCCTCGTCGCCCATGTTGCCGATCGCCTGGACCCCGATGGGCAGGCCGTCGCCGGACCACGCCAGCGGCAGCGACGCCGCCGGCTGGCCTGTGAAGTTGAGCAGGGTCGTGAAGGGCGCGATCATCGCTGAGCGGGGCAGCAGCGGCGAGAGCGGGTCGGCGTCGACGTCCTCGAACAGCCAGCCGATCCGCGGCGGCGGCTGCGCCATCACCGGCGACAGCACCACGTCGTAGCGGCTCCAGCTCTCCAGCACCCGCTTGAGCATGTCGTGCATGCGGCCCCGCGCGGTCACGTAGGCGGTGGCGCTGTGCTCCTTGCCCAGCTCCCACAGGGCGCGGTTGTGAGGCTCGAGGAGGTCGGGGTCGAGGCCGAAGCGCCGCAGCGCCTCCACCGCGAAGCTGAACTCCGCCGACCACAGCACCAGGAAGAGGCCCTGCATCTCCTCGTCGACCCAGTCGACGTCGTGGTGCTCCACCTCATGTCCCAGCGACTCGCAGAGCCCGGCGGCCTCCTCGACGGCGGCGGCCCAGTCGGGATTGACCTCGACGTCGATCGGGGGACGGACGGTCCAGCCAACGCGCAGCCGGCCCGGGTCGGCGCCGACCTCCTCCACCAGCGGCCGCGCCAGTGGCGACGACCAGTACGGGTCGCCCACGGCGTAGCCCTCGGTCTGGTCGATGAGCAGGGCGCTGTCGAGCACGGAGCGGGTGATGAAGCCGTACACGGTGTTCTCGGTGATGTCGCCGAGCGGCTCCATCGAGATGCGGCCCCGGCTCGGTTTGACCGCGAACAGCCCGCACGCGGCCGCCGGGATCCGCAGGCTGCCGCCGCCGTCGGCGCCATGGGCCACGGGCGCCATCCCGGCGGCAACCGCAGCCGCGGCGCCGCTGCTGGACCCGCCGGGGGTGCGCTCCAGGTCCCAGGGGTTGTGGGTGGCGCCGTAGCGCGCCGACTCGCCGGCGACGGTCGAGCCGAACTCCGGCATGTGGGTCTTGCCGAAGATCACGGCCCCGGCGGCGCGGAGGCGGGCCACCACCTCCGAGTCCATCGGCATCGGGAAGTCGAGCGCCATGCGCGATCCCATGGTCATGGTCGTGCCCGCCACCAGGGCGATGTCCTTGACCGGGACCGGCAGCCCCTCCAGCGCCCGGGCCTCGCCGTCGCGGTACCGGCGCTCGCTCTCAACGGCCGCCTCGCGGGCGGAGTCGGGCAGGAGCTCGATGAAGGCGTTGACCCGTGGGTCCACGGCCTTGATCCGCGCGAGACAGGCGTCCAGCAGCTCGACGGGGGAGAGGTCGCCGGCGCGCATCCGGCCAAGCAGGTCGGTCGCGGTGGCGAACGTCAACTCATCGACCGGCGGCATGGCTCGATGAATCTACGCCAAAAGCATTGGCAACCTCGCCGCTCGATGTTAGGCTTATCTAACTTTTCAGTTTGGCGCTTCTAAAATTTGAGTGATCTGACTACGACGACAGCCCGCGAGGTCCCCGCCCGGCGCGCCCGTGGCGCCGACCTGGCGCCCGCGCCGCAGGACTACCTGAAGGCGATCCACCGGATCACTGACGGAGGCGCCGCCGCGCGTGCCGGCACCAAGGCCATCGCCGCGGAGCTGAAGGTGTCGCCGCCGTCGGTCTCGGCGATGCTCGACCGGCTGGCGGCGGAGGGCATGGTCGACTACGTCCACTACGGTGGCGCCACGCTCACAGCCGAGGGTCGCCGCACCGCGCTGCGGGTGATCCGGCGGCACCGCCTGCTCGAGCTGTACCTCAGCCGCTTCCTCGGGCTGGGCTGGGACGAGGTCCACGAGGAGGCCGAGGAGCTGGAGCACGTGCTCTCCGCCCGCCTCGAGGGCGCCATCGACCGCGCGCTGGGCCACCCCTCGGTCGACCCTCATGGCGACCCCATCCCCGCGGTCGACGGCACCATCGCGGCCACCGACCACCACGCGCTGTGGGGCCTGGAGGCCGGCGCCAGGGCCGAGGTGCGCCGGGTCAGCGACCTGGACGCCGAGCTGCTTCGCCACCTCCGCCAGATGGGGATCGTGCCCGGCGCGCGGGTCAGCCGGGTGAGCCGCGAGACCGGCGGCGTGCTCCGCCTCACCGTCGGTCGCAGGTCGGTCGCCCTGGGCCGCGACGCCGCCGAGAAGGTCTTCGTGGAGGTGCTGCCGTGAAGGTGATCACCCGCACCGAACCGGGCCTGGCGGAGCACGCCCTCCCGGGTGAGAGCCGGGTGCTCGCAGCGGCGCAGCGTTCGCTCAACCAGGAGAGCCGGGGGCTGCGGGCGCTCTGGCCCTTCCTCGGCCCCGCCTTCGTCGCCGCCGTCGCCTACGTCGACCCGGGCAACTTCGCCACCAACACGTCCGCAGGCGCGAAGTACGGCTACATGCTGCTGTGGGTGGTGCTGTCGGCCAACCTCATGGCGATGCTGATCCAGTCGATGAGCGCCAAGCTCGGCATCGCCACCGGACGCAACCTCGCCGAGGTCTGCCGCGATCGCTTCCCGCGGCCACTGTCATGGGGGCTGTGGGTCCAGGCCGAGCTGGTGGCGATGGCCACCGACCTGGCCGAGTTTGTCGGCGCCGCGGTCGGCCTCAACCTCCTATTCGGCATCCCCCTGCTGCCCGCCGGCGTGATCATCGGCTTCGCCGCCTTCGGCATCCTCACGCTCCAGTCGCGCGGCTTCCGGCCCCTCGAGGCGGCGATCGCGGCGCTGGTGGGGGTGATCGTCGTGGCCTTCGGGTTCGAGGTGTTCCTCTCCGGCTTCACCCCGTCGGAGGTGGTGCATGGCCTGTTCGTGCCGCGGATCCAGGGCACCGACAGCGTCCTCCTGGCGGTCGGCATCCTGGGCGCGACGGTGATGCCCCACGTCATCTACCTCCACTCCGCGCTGACCCAGAACCGGGTGGTGGGCGTCGACGCCCGCGAGCGGGAGAAGATCTTCAAGCTTGAGAAGATCGACGTGGTGATCGCCATGTCGATAGCGGGTTTGGTGAACATCGCGATGATGGTCACCGCCGCGGCGGTCTTCTTCGGGCACGACGTGGGCACCCCGGAAGACCTCGACGGCGCGTTCCACGGCCTGGGCCAGGCGATCGGCAGCCACGCCAGCGTCGCTTTCGGCCTCGCCCTGCTCGCCTCCGGCCTGTCCTCGTCGTCGGTCGGCACCATGGCCGGCCAGGTGGTGATGCAGGGCTTCATCCGGCGCCGCATCCCCCTGCTGCTGCGCCGTTTGGTGACGATGACGCCGGCGCTGGTTGTCCTCGCCATCGGGGTGAACCCCTCGACCACGCTGGTGCTGAGCCAGGTGGCGCTCTCGTTCGGCATCCCCTTCGCGCTGATCCCCCTCGTGATCTTCTGCAGCAACCGTGGCCTGATGGACACGCTCGTCAACCGGCGCGCCACCACGATCGTGGCGTGGGCGGTGGTGGCGGTGATCGTCAGCCTCAACGGCTTCCTCGTGTTCCAGGTGATCACCGGTGCCTAGAACCGATGTCACGGCCATGTAACAGGTCGGTGACACGAGGCCCCCCGCGCCGGGTATGATGCGCGTGCGCCAGCGGGAGAGCGCGGGACATTTTTCGACAACGGGCGGGTAAGGTCGCTGACTTCCCGATACCCCCAAGTACCGGAGAGGTTGACTTTGAACTTCAAGCATGCACGGCGTGTGACGCTTGGCCTGGCAACGGCCCTGGGCTTCGCCTCGATCTCGACCATGAGCGGCATGGCGCTTCCGACCCAACCGTCGGTGCCACTGGCCAAGAACCCGGTTCGCAGCGTCGAGCCCGTGGTCATGACCGGCTCTCAGTTCCCGTCATGGTCCGGCGGCCCGGAGGCCACCTTCCACGAGCCGATGTCCCCGCTGAACTCGATCACCGTTAACCAGCAGAAGACCGAGCCCGCGCTTCTGCAGAGCGATTGCTTCGACGCCAACGGCGCCAACTATGGCGGCGGCGGCCCGGTCGACAACGGCGACCACAACTGCTACCAGGATTCGCGTCTGCCGGTTCGCACCAACCCCGTGACCTCGGGCGTGGACCCGCGCCGCATCCTTGGCTACCGCTGGGACGGCACCGTGAACAACTTCGTCCAGATCCCGTTCCAGGTCGACCAGGTCTTCGACCGCTACCTCACCAATAACGCCTCGGGCTTCGCCTTCTACTCGGGCGTCGACCGCGACACCGACTACGCCTACGACCGGGAGCCGTTCCGCTGGGCGTCCAACGACCCGCCCGCGGACCCGAGCAACCCGACCAGCCAGGTCTGCTGGTCCAAGCCCTACAACAACCCGCATGGTGGCTTCTATGACGGCCAGGCGACCACCCCGTCGCCCAACGGCTTCCACCTCATCGACAAGGACGAGCTCACCTTCATGGCGAAGGACGCCGGCAACGCCGCCCCGGTGGGCGCCAAGCTGCCGGCCGGCATCGTCGATGCCTACTCGGTCCTGGTAACCGACCCGGACAACGGCGACAAGGGCCGCATCTACGTGGCCCTGGCGGGCGCCAACGGCCCGGCTCCGGCATACACCGCGGCCAACTCGCCGTACGTCCACTACCAGCCCGACGCCAATGCCCAGATGTTCGTTCGCTCGCAGAGCTCGTACGGCGGCTACGGCGCCGCCCCCGCCGGCTGGTACTGCAACGCCGACGGCACCCTGGCGCGCAACGCCAACGGCACCCCCGCGATCGCGCAGCGCAGGCCGCTCGACACCGCGTGGGTGTGGACGCCGAACTACGCCTTCCGCTACGAGGGTCGCTGGATGATGACTGAGATCCACGTCTCCAATGGCGGCAACGGCTACGTCGACGCCAACGGCGGGCTGCACAACTACGGGCCCAGCATCGTGGACCGGTGGAAGGCCCGCGCCTTCCAGCAGGCGCCCGGTGGGGACACCCCCTGCTGCGGCTACGAAGAGGAAGACACCAACTGGGGTGGCAGCTCAATCATGATGGGCGAGCGCACCGGCCCGGTCCGCACCATCCGCGCCACCTGGGGCGCCGACTCCTCGACCAACAACATCCGTCGGGAGATCTTCTACAACCAGGCGATCAAGTACCAGGACGACCTTCGGGTCCACGTCATCCCTCCGCTCGACGGCATCTACGTCCAGCGCGACATGACGCCTGGCGTGATCGACACCTACTACAACCCCTACCAGAAGAAGGGCAGCTCGGTTGATGGCCGCAACGACGAGGTGTTCGGTAACACCTACGCCGGCTTTGGCGCCAACGGCCTGTGCTACAGCAGCGACGACCGCGTGGGTGACACCACCGGCGCCACCTCCTACGGGACACCGGTCACGACCGGCCCGGGCAGCGATCCGTGCAACAACAACGACGTCCACAACAGCTTCGACTTCTTCGATCCCACCTTCTCCGGGCCTCCCGGGGCCCTCGCCTGGGAGCAGCTCACGGGCGACTCCGGCACTCTCGTCGAGCGCTGGGGCGCGCGGACCACGTCGATCGGTGGCATGGCCGCCGCCGCGGTGACGGCCTATCCGTACTACCGCGACGACTCCTGCTTCGATGACGGCACTGGGGTCAGCCCCGGTCCCAAGCTGCACCTTCGCAGTGGCGATGAGCCGCAGTACTGGTGGCTCGACCCGGTCACCGGGGTGCCGACGGCGCCCAACTACAAGACCGGCAACGTCAACCCGCCGGCCGGCGTGACCCTGAACCAGCGTCGCTGCTGGAACCACTACGCCGACGGCACCCCCTACCCGGCGGGCATGAGCGACCCGGCGCCCGATCCGAACTTCTCGCCCCAGGGTGACATCCGTTACTTCCAGGGCGACATCGGGACCCACGGCCTGCACGTGATGTTTATCGCCGACAGCGACAACGCACAGGGCACCGTCCCTGTGGAGGAGCTGGACAGCGAGCAGACCCAGGTGATCCTGCCGGGCCGCCAGGCCAACGTCGGCGAGGCCTACGGCCGGGCCTTCGAGAAGCCCCTGGTGGCGACCGCCACCCCGGGTGGCGTGCTCCTGAGCCCCGCCCCCGGCTCCCCGGTGCCAAACGTGCCGGTGCCGGCGCCGCCGACGGCCCCAACCGTCGGCGCGGTGAAGCTCAAGGCCCTGTAGCGGCGCTTCGGGGCGGTCCTTCGGGGCCGCCCCGCCAGCCCATGCCGGCCACGGCAGGCCGCCTCCGCGGCGAGGGTTGGTAGCCCGTAGCGGATTCGAACCGCTGATCTCCGCCTTGAGAGGGCGGTGTCCTAGGCCACTAGACGAACGGGCCCCGAAGTGGCTCCCGAACTCGGGCGCCTGCGAACGAGCAACCTATTATATGGACCCCCAGCGGGGCTCCCCGGCGTCGTCAGAAGCATCTGTCCGAACAGGCTTCGAATCCGGAACCCGGCGTTTACCATAGGGGACTGACATGGGCGTGCTCACGTTCCTCTCCTACGTCGCGCTGGCCGTCCCACCATCACCGACCCGGGCAGCCTCACCGTCGCCCCTGCCGGTGGCGACCCCCACCCCGGGTGCCGCCGCGGCGGCCGGCGGCATCAACCCACTGCTGCTGCTGCTGGCGGGGATGGTGGTGCTGGTGGCGATCCTGATCGTCGTCGCGCGCGTGTCACGCCGTCGCAGCCGGTCGCGGGACGCCGAGCCCGACGGCTCGGCTGCGCCCACCGTGATCGACGAAGCCCCGCCGGCCACGCGCGAGATCTACTCGCCGCAGCCCACGGGGGCGTTCGC
>JAXDLV010000045.1:0-12419 GCA_034666445.1 Chloroflexota bacterium
CTTAGAATCCGTGCGTGCTCGTCGACGACATCCTCGCGGCCATCGAGGCCGCCCGCGACAAGGTCATGGCGGACGAGGTCCGCGCCCTGACCAAGCTCGGCATGCCGCGCAACATGGCGCAGCAGACTGTGGCGGCGCGGTTCCACATGAAGCTGGAGGAGGAGGAGGGGGGCAGCGCCTCGCCGGAATTCGAGGCCGGCTGGCGGGACATCAACTAGGCGATTAACCGGCGCCGGGCGCCGGTGACTCGGGGGCCGGGGTCCCCGCCTTGAACGCCTGGACCAGCTTCGCCACCGCCGCCCTGTCGGGCACCAGCACCGCGCCGAGCGTCGCCGCCTGGGCTGCGGTGGGCTCGTGGACGTACCCCGGCCCCACCGCGTAGCCCTGGATGTTGCCCTTGCCGAGCGACACCATCGTCTGCCCGAGGCCCAGGATCTGGGCCGGCGACAAGTTGGTGCGGACGTTGGCCTTGGCGATGTCCATGAACTGGTTGAACTGGCCGGCGCGCTCCGGTTGCAGCATCTTGCGCGACAGCGCGTTGATCAGCTTCTGCTGGCGCTGGTTGCGGCCGAAGTCGCTGAGCGGGTCGTCGTGGCGTGAGCGAACGTACTCGAGCGCCTTCTCACCATCCATCGCCTGGCGGCCGGCCGGGATGTAGATCGGCATGTAGTCGCTGCCCTGCCCGGGGTAGTCGTGGTCGGTCAGGGGGCGGTCGACGTCGATGTACACGCCACCCACCGCGTCGACCACCTGGCGGAAGCCCTCGAAGGTGGTGACGGCGTAGTAGGGGATGTGGATCCCCGTGAGCTCCTCCATCGTCTTCACGGCCAGCGCCGGGCCGCCGCCCGGGAGCTTCTGCGTCTCGCCCAGCGTGTATGCCTCGTTGACGCGGTGGTTGGGACCGAAGCCGGGGATGGTCACGAGCAGGTCGCGGGGAACGCTCAGCGTGCGCGCCTTCTTGCTGTCGGTGTCGATGGCGATCAGCATCATCGTGTCGGAGTGGGGGGTCTCGCCGGGGAGGGCCTGGCCATGGCTGTCGCGGCGCTCGTCCGAGCCCATCAGCAGGACATAGGTGGTGCCCTTCGGCGCCTCGGAGTCGCCCTGGTTGACCGCCGCGATGGGCCCGTTGCTGGTGTCGCTAACGGTGAACAGAGTCGACGCCAGGCCATAGCCGTAGTAGCCGAGCGGCAGCGCCAGCAGGATCAGCAGGAAGAGCACCACCCAGGGCCAGCGCCGGCGCCGGCCGACCGCTGCGGGGGGCTCGCCGCCCGGCGTCTGCGGGGCCGGCGCCGGGCCCTGCGGACCCCAGCCCGGGCCTCCCCGACGGCCGCCGAGACCGGCCCGACGGCGACGTTCAGCCATTGCGCCAAAGTATGCCAGCAGGGTGCTTGGCCCCCATTAGAATCCCAGCAACGGTCGGCTAGCTCAGTTGGTTAGAGCGCTCGGTTCACATCCGAGAGGTCAGGGGTTCAAGTCCCTTGCCGACCACCACGGGCCGCGGCGCCGTCCGCCTCGCTAGAATCAATGGTGATGGCGTCTCGGGGGAGAGCGTTGGCCGTGATCGCCATGTGCGCGATGGCCGTCTTCGGTATGTCCGTCAACACCGCCGCCCAGCCCGTGATCGACCCGGACTTCACCCCGGCCATGGGCCCGTTCGGCTTCACCACCCAGGGCCTCGGCGCCAGCCCCAGCTACGGCGAGCCGTCGCTTCGCCTCGCCAACGACGGCCAGCACGCCATCGTCTGCACCCCCGGCTCGGATGACCAGGGCAATGGCGGGGTCCAGTACTGGTACAGCGCGAACGACGGCAACAACTGGAACCACAGCATCTCCAGCTACCCCGGTGGTGGCGGTGACTGCGGCCTCGACATCCTGCCCAACGGCCGCATCCTCGACGCCGACCTGGCGATCACGGAGTCGGGCATCAACTACTCCGACGACTGGGGTGCCACCTGGAGCAGCGGCTCCCCGGCCGGCACCGAGCAGGACAGGCAGTGGCTGGCGCACAGCGACGACGGCAGCATCCAGTACCTCGTCTACCACGACTTCGTGGTGGAGGGCGAGTTCATCTCCCACAGCACCGACGGCGGCCAGACGTGGACCACGTCGGCGCCCAGCCAGTACTTCGTCAACAGCGTCGACCAGGTCTCGGCCCTGCCGATCCTCCTCGGCGGCCACGCCGGCTCGTCGGCCTCGATCTTCGACCAGGGCGTCAACACATTCAGCGGCCCGCTGCTGGTGCAGGGCAACGACATGTACGTCGTCTACTCCATCTCCGACGTGGAGTCCAACCTCAACCCGCAGCAGGGTATCCCGCCCTACGGGCCGGTGCGGGCGCTGGTGGTCGCGCACTCCAACCAGGGCGGCCTCACCGGCACCTGGACCAACGTGCTGGCCGATGTCGCCACGATCCAGGGCGTCGACGAGTCCGTCGAGGGCACGATGTTCCCGTGGGGCTTCCTGGACCCGGCTGGGAACGTCTACGTGGTCTTCGCCTCCACCCGCGACGACCCCTCCCTGCAGCACTTCCACGAGTACTACGTTGTCTCCACCGACAAGGGCATGACGTGGAGCGACCCGGTCCGGCTGGACGACCTCGAGAACTCGACCGGCTCGACCGCCTACGCGGCGGGGGCGGCGGTGTCGCCCGGTGTCATCGACATCGCGTGGTACCAGGCGCCTGACGGGACCGTTGCCGACGACACCGGCGTGTGGACGCCGCACTTCGCCCAGGTCACCGGCGCCGCCGGCGCCAGCCCCCAGATCACGCGCCAGGCCATCACCACCGTGCCCAACCACGCGGGCGGCATCTGCCTGCAGGGCATCCTGTGCGGCTTCGCGCCGGGCAGCTCCGACCGCAGCCTGCTCGACTTCTTCCAGCTGGAGGTGAACCCCGTCACCCACAAGGCGCTGATCGCGTACGCCGACAACTTCCGGCTGGGCGTGAACGACAACGGCGACAAGATCGGCGAGGTGGTGGTTGCCCGCGAGACAGGCACCGCACCCGCCCCCCCACCAGCCGCGCCCGAGGTGGTGACCCAGCTGCCCGACACGTCCGCGTTCGCGCCGGCGGGACAGGGGCTCCTGCTGGTGGCTGCGGGGTTGCTGGCCCCGCCGCTGCTGATGGCCGGTGTTCGCCGCCGGCGGAAGCCCCGCAGCCCGTCCTGACCCGGGCCTCGTAGCGGCGCCGTGAGCGAAGGCATCCTGCTCTTCGGCGACGGCGCCACGCAGCCGTCCCTGCACTGGAGGACCGGCTTCCTCGCCCCCGATCCCGCCGTCTACGTCGAGGTGGACGGTCGCGGGACTCTGCTGGTCAGCAGCATGGAGTTTGGCCGCGCCCGCAAGGAGGCGCGCACTGAGAGCGTGCGCAGCTACGACGACTTCAACTTCGCCCTGCTGAACCGCGAAGGCGGCGAGGGCCACGCCTACTCCGCCATGATCGCGACGCTGCTCGAGGAGCTGGGCATCGAGCGGGTCCGCGTCGACCCGTCATTCCCGGTCTCCCTGGCGCGTGGCCTGGAAAGCCGCGACATCGAGGTCCTCGCGGATGCCCCGCTGTTCAGTGCCGAGCGCCGCGCCAAGCGCCCGGATGAGCAGGAGGCCGTCGGCCGCAGCCAGGCCGCGGCCCAGGCTGCGATGTCCCGCGCCAAGCAGGTGCTGGCAGAGGCCGAGACCCGCGACGGCATGCTCTTCTGGCAGGATGCGCCGCTGACCAGCGCCGTGGTGGTGGGCGAGCTGGAGATGGAGCTCCTCCGGCACGGCTGCGGCGCCCCGGACGGAACCATCGTCGCCGGCGGCCCCGGAGGCGCCGACCCCCACACCAGCGACACCGGGCACCTCGCGGCGGGCGAGCCGGTGATCATCGACATCTTCCCCCAGCACAAGACCAGCCGCTACTGGGGCGACATCACCCGCACCTTTGTCGTCGGCGAGCCCGCCCCGCGCTGGCTCGAGATGTACGCGGCGGTCAAGGCGGCGCAGCAGGCGGCGCTGGACACCATCCGCGCCGGGGTCAACGGCCGCGACGTGCACCTCGCAGTCTGCCAGACGCTCTACGACGCGGGCTTCAGCACCCTGGTGGAGGGCTTCAAGCGCCCCGACGTCCCAACGATGATCCACGGCACCGGCCACGGCGTCGGGCTCCAGATCCACGAGTCGCCGCGCGTGTCCGACACGGAGGTGCAGCTGGTCGAGGGCGACATCGTGACCATCGAGCCCGGGCTGTACGACCCCGCGATCGGTGGCGTCCGGCTGGAGGACACCGTCGTGGTCACCGCCGGCGGCCACCGCAACCTCACGGACTACCCGCTGGACTGGAAGCCGTGAGGCTGGACGGCGCCCGCGTCCTGCTGACAGGCGCGTCGCGGGGCATCGGCGAGGCCACCGCCTACGAGCTGGCCGCCGCGGGCGCCATCGTCACCCTCGTCGCCCGGCGCAAGACGGCCCTCGAAAAGGTCGCCGCGCGAGTCCGCGACCACGGGGCTGAGGCGCACGTGGTGGCGGCTGACATGTCGAAGGAGGACGCCGTCCTGGCCATGGTCGCGGAGGCCGAGAAGGCGATGGGCGGCATCGACGTGCTGGTCAACAACGCCGGGCTGGGCCTGTCGGCGCCCGTGGCCGACATCGAGCCGGCCGACCTGCGGTACGTGCTGGAGGTGAACCTCATCGCCCCCCACGTCGCCACCCGCGCGGTTCTCCCCAAGATGCTGAAGCGACGCCGCGGCGCGATCGTCAACGTCGGGTCGGTTGCGTCGCATATCGCCACCCCCGACCTCGGCGGCTACAGCGCCACCAAGTTCGCCCTCAAGGCCCTCAGCGACGCGCTACGCATGGAGCTGCAGGGGAGCGGGGTGCACGTGACCCTGGTCTGTCCCGGCCCCATCGCGACGGAGTTCGCCGAGAGCGTCCGGGGCAGCTTCCCCGAGCACTACCCCAGCCGGCCGGTGGGCGCCCCCGCGTCAGACGTCGGCCGGGCGATCGTCAAGGCGATCCAGCGGCGCCAGGCCGAGGTGTTCGTCCCCGCCTACTACCAGGCGGTGGTGGGCGTCGACTCGATAGCGCCGCAGCTGATGCGCGTGGGCGGCAAGCGCGGCATGAAGATCGCCACCCGGCTGGCGGAGAAGGTCCTCTAGCAGTCCTCGCAGTGCTTGCCGGTGGCGGCGGCCTCGAGGGCCTCGTTGGCCTCGCCACGGATCCACCAGATCATCGCCAGGCCGGCCACGGGGTCGGCCCACCACCACCCCAGCAGCTGGTTCAGGGCGAGCCCGACCAGCAGGGTGACCGCCATGTACAGGCACACCGCCGAGCACGCTGCGTCTGCCCGCAGCGCGGCGCTGTGGATCTGGCGCGAGAGCCGGAGGCGCCAGCGCCACAGCCCCGGCATGATCACGACGGACGCGATCGCCAGCACCAGGCCGGGGATCGAGGGGTCCGGGTGGATGCCGCGCACCAGGGTGTAGCCCGAGCTCAGCACGATGTAGACCGCGAGGGCGTAGAGCGCGTAGCCCGTAAGCCGCGACGCGCGCCTTTCGCCCTTCGCCAGGACCTCCGGGGCGGAGGACCGCGGCCGGCTCAGCTGGAGCAGCACCACCAGGGCGCTGAAGACCTCGAGTCCGCTGTCAAAGCCGAACGCTGTCAGCGCGACGGACGATGCCACGATGCCGCTGCCGGTGGCGACGATGCCCTCCACCAGCATCCAGCCGATGGTCAGCGCCTGCGCCAGCCGGGCCTGCTGGTAGAGCCGCGGCTCCACGCGGATGGCAACGCTCATACCTCATTTAACATCGCCAATCGCGAATTCAGTCCATGTGGCTATCGTGGGAATGTGAGCTGGCTGCGGCGCATGTTCGGTGACGAGCTCGACCCCGAGGGGCAGCTGGGAGCCGGCCGCGACGCCCTCCTGGCGCGGCTGCGGGCTGACGGCAGCCTGACGGAGGACGCCGTCGAGGCGATAGCGCTGGTGCCCCGGGAGCGCTTCGTCCCCGCGCGTCACGCGGAGGTCGCCTACGAGGACGCGGCCCTGGAGATCGGCCCGGCGGCGACGATCTCGGCCCCGTCGATGGTGGCCGCGATGCTTGCGGTCATGGACGTCGCCCCGGGACAGCGGGTGCTGGAGATAGGCGCCGGCAGCGGCTATGCCGCGGCGACGGTGGCGGCGCTGGGTGCGCGCGTGGTGGCGGTGGAGATCCAGGCGGAGCTGGTGGAGCAGGCACGCGCCAACCTCGACGCTGCGGGCTTTGCGGACCGCGTCGAGGTGGTGCTGGGCGACGGCCGCCTGGGGTGGCCCGATGGCGCCCCCTACGACCGAATCCTGGTGTCGGCGGCCGTGCCGGCGCTGCCGTCCGCCTGGCTCGACCAGCTTGCCCCCGATGGCCTGCTCGTCTACCCCGAGGCGGGAGACGAGGAGGACATCCTGGTGCGCCTCAGCAATGGCCCCGAGGGCCTTCGCCGCGAGGAGGCCGGCCGCTGCCGGTTCGTGCGCCTGCAGCTGGATGGCTGAACCCTCGGTGTGGCGCATCCGCGCCGGCGAGGGCCGGACCTGATCGAGGAGGAGCTGGGGCTCTCCTTCTAGGGCCGGCTGCTTCCGTCCAGGTCCGGTTCCGGCGCCATGTACGGGTGCCGGTAGTTGGTGGGCGGGTCGTAGGTCTCCTTCACCGTCCGGGCGCTGACCCAGCGGAGGAGGTTGAGGGGCGAGCCCGCCTTGTCGTTGGTGCCCGACGCGCGGGCACCTCCGAATGGCTGCAGCCCGACCATCGCGCCGGTCGGCTTGTCGTTCACATAGAAGTTGCCCGCCGCGTTCACCAGCCGGTCATGAGCCATCAGCACCGCCGCCCGGTCGCGGGCAAAGACAGCGCCGGTGAGGCCGTAGGGGCTGGTGCCGTCGACGATGTCCAGCGTCGCCTCGAATTCCCCGTCGGGGTAGGGGTAGACGGTGAGGATGGGACCGAAGAGCTCGGTCTCCATCAGCTTGAAGTGAGGGTTGGTGGTCTCGATGACCGTGGGCTCGACAAACCAGCCCTCGCTGCCGTCGGTGCCGCCGCCCGCGACCACCTCGGCCTGCTTGGACTGCCGGGCGCTGCTGATCGCGGCGCGGTGGCGCTTGAAGGCGCCCTCGTTGATTACCGCGCCCATGAAGTTGCCGAAGTCGGCGACGTCGCCAACGGGGATGGTGTTCACCTGCTCCGCGATCTCGCCGCGGATCGCCTTCCACATCGACCTCGGCACGTATGCCCGCGACGCCGCCGAGCACTTCTGGCCCTGGTACTCGAACGCCCCGCGGATGAGTCCCGTCACCAGCGCCTGGGGATCGGCCGACTCGTGGGCGATGACGAAGTCCTTGCCACCCGTCTCGCCCACCAGCCGCGGGTAGGTGCGATAGCGCGGCAGGTTCTGGGCCACCCTTTGCCACATCCAGTGGAAGACCTCAGTCGAGCCAGTGAAGTGCACCCCCGCGAGCTCGGGGTGATCGAGCACCTGGCCGCCGATCATGCCGGGGTCGCCGCTGACCATGTTGATTACACCCGCGGGCAGCCCCGCCTCCTCGAGGATGTCCATCAGGAAGTGAGTCGCGAGCAGCGTCTCGCGCGCGGGCTTGAAGACCACGGTGTTGCCCATCAGGGCGCACGCGCTGGGGAGGTTGCCGGCGATCGAGGTGAAGTTGAACGGCGACACCGCGAAGATGAAGCCCTCGAGCGGGCGGTACTCCAGGCGGTTCCAGGCCGTGGGGTCGCTGAGCGGCTGCTGCTTGAGCAGCTCGTCGGCGAAGTGGACGTTGAAGCGCCAGAAGTCGATCATCTCGCAGGCGGCGTCGATCTCAGCCTGCTGCACGGTCTTGCTCTGGCCCAGCATGGTGGCGGCGTTGACGCTGTCGCGATAGCGCCCCGCGAGCAGCTCCCCGGCGCGCAGGAAGACCGCCGCGCGCTCCCGGAAGGGCGTCCGCGACCAATCCCCGCGCGCCTTGAGCGCGGCGTTGATGGCGTCCTTCACGTGCCTGCTGTCGGCGATGGCGTGCTCGGCGATCACCAGGTGGTGGCGGTGCGGTGAGCGCAGGGAGCCGAGCTCCTTGCTCATCACCGCCCTGCCGCCGATGCGCATCGGGACGGTGGTGCGGGCGTCGGTCAGCTCGGCCAGCCGGGCGCGTACGGACGCCCGCTCCGGGGTGCCGGGCGCGTAGCTGCGGACGGGCTCGTTGCGCGGCGGTGGGGTCGCGACGTGGGCGTCAGCCATTGACCTGAGCGTACCAGCCCCCCGATAGACTTTGAGCCCATGCCCGAAGCCGTCATCGTAGCCGCTGGACGCAGCCCAATCGGGCGCGCCGGGAAGGGGTCGCTGGTCGACATCCGGCCCGACGACATGGTCGGTGACATCGTCGCCCGGGTGCTCGCCAAGGTCCCGGAGCTGCCCCTCGAGGACATCGACGACCTCATCTGCGGCTGTGGCTACCCGGCCGGCGAGCAGGGCATGAACATCGGCCGCCTGGCGGTCTTCCTCAGCGGGTTGCCGCACACCGTCCCCGGCACCACGGTCAACCGCTTCTGCGCGTCCAGCCTGCAGGCGATCCGAATGGCGTTCCACGCGGTCAAAACGGGTGAGGGCGACGCGTTCGTCTGCGCCGGCGTCGAGTCGTACTCGCGCGTCGGGCGCGGCGGGATGAAAGAGGAGGAGCGCAACCCACGGCTGATGGGGGAGGATGCCTGCGCCCAGGGCTACATGGCGATGGGTGTGACCGCGGAGAACGTCGCCGACCAGTACGGCGTCAGCCGCGAGGACATGGATGTCTACGCGCTCGGCAGCCAGCAGAAGGCCGCCGCGGCTCGCGACACCGGGGTGTTCGCGCGCGAGATCCTGCCGCTGACAACGCCCGGCGGGGTCGAGGTCAGCAACGACGACGGCATCCGCGCCGACACCACGCTGGAGAAGCTCGCGTCCCTGGAGCCCGTCTTCCGTGAGGGCGGGCGGGTCACCGCGGGTAACGCCTGTCCGCTGAACGACGGCGCCGCCGCTGTGATCGTGATGTCGGAGGAGAAGGCGGCGGCCCTGGGGATCCGGCCCATCGCGCGGATCCTCGCCTCGGCCGTCAGCGGGGTCGCCCCGACGATCATGGGCGTGGGCCCGATCGACGCCTGCCGCAGGGTGCTCGCTGCCACCGGGATGACCGTGAACGACATCGACGTGGTCGAGCTCAACGAGGCGTTCGCCTCCCAGGTGCTGGCGGTCTCCCGCGAGCTGGAGTGGGACATGGACCGCCTCAACCCCCACGGCGGAGCGATCGCGCTCGGCCACCCGTTCGGCATGACCGGCGCGCGGATCATGACCGCGCTGCTGAACGACCTGCAGACGCTCGACGGGACCTACGGGCTGGAGACGATGTGCGTCGGCGGGGGGCAGGGGATGGCGATGATCGTGGAGCGACTGAACTAGGGCCGGAGCTCCCGCCGCCGCAGTCCAAGGATCCGGTAGACCAGCGCGCTGCTGAGGAACACCAGGATGCACAGGCTCACCGCCATCGCGCCCCATGGCTCGGAGCGGAAGAAGGCGACGGTGGCCACCACGGTGGTCGCGCCGAGGGAGGCGGCGTTGACGCGCCAGGCCATCCGTGCCGGGTCAGGGCGCGGCAGCGAGAAGCGACGCCGGCTGGCGCGCAGGCCGGATAGGTCGATCGCCTCGGGGGCCGGCCGCCGCGGCTTGGGTGCCTTGAGCTCAGTCACGCTCCAGCCGCCGCAGGGGTAGCCTCGGCCCGCGCCGGGGCGCGCCGATGCCGGCGGCCTCGAGCAGGCGGATGACGCGCCCGCGGTGGCCGCGGTAGGGCTCCAGCAGTTCGAGCATCAGGTCGTCGTCGCCGCGCGGTTTTCCCGCCAGCGCCCAGGCCACGATGTTGGGGACGTGATAGTCGCCCACCGACACGGCGTCGGCATCGCCCAGTGCCGCCATCGCCACCTCCGCGGTGGACCACGGCCCCACGCCGGGGATCGACTGGATCCGCGCGCGGGCGACCTCGACGCCCAGCGCCACCCCCGCCTCCAGCCAGGCCGCCCGGCGGGCGACTCGGATGATCGTCTCCGCCCGGCGGCGCTCGACGGAGAACGGGTGGATGGCCCAGTAGGGCATCGCCGCCAGCCGTTCCGGTGCGGGCGGCAGGAACAGCTCGACAGGCCCGGGGGCGCGCTCCGCGACGGCGCGCAGCATCCGGCTGTAGCCCGCCCGCGCCTCCAGCCCGATCACCTTCTGCTCCATCACCACTGGCACGAGCGCCTCCAGCACCGCGCCGCTGCGGCCGATGCGCAGGCCCGGCGCGCGGCGGTGCAGGTCGGCCAGCAGCGGGTGGGTGGGCGCGAACCCGCTGGCGTCGTCGTGCTCTCCCAGCAGCTCGGGCACCTGCTCCAGCGCCGCCTCGGCGCCGGCGCCCCAGGCCCGGATGGTGACCTCGTCGCCGCGCACCAGGAGGTGCGTGGTGAACGTGCCGCCAGGGTTGCGCGCCGCTCGCCAGGCCTCGTACGGACCAATGGCCACCGTCCGCGCCTGGCCGCTGCCGTGCATCAGCGGCCGCAGGGTCAGCGCCAGGTCGAGGGGCCGCGACAGGCGCAGTCGCCGCGTCCGGGCCGCGGCTGCAGGCGGAGCCGTGGTGGCGCTCACGGGCGGTCCCGCAGCCTGATCACCAGCCGCATCGCGCCGTGGGTGTCGGAGAAGCTGACGATCTTGTTGTCCACCATCCGCGCCGCCAGCCCGGCGTCGATCACGTCGGTCTCCTTGAGGGTGGCCCCGGCGCCCTTCCGCCGCACGACCCAGATCGCGCCGGCGGGCACGATGTGCTCCCGCAGGTCGGCAACCCGGGCGAGGTCGGCGGCCGTCTCGGCGGCGAAGAAGACGATGTCGGAGCCGGGCCGCAGCGCCGTGCTGACGTCCGCCCCCATCTCCTCCATCTCCTCCACCAGGTCGGGGTCGTCCACGCCCAGCACCGACACCCGCTGCCCGGCCTTGACCCCGAGCTTGAGGACGCGCGGCCGGTCGTACGTCTTCTCGGGGCTCACGGCGCAATTGTGCGCCACCACCCGGCGCCCCCGGAAATACCTGACGCCATCGTCAGGTTAGAATCGGTGACCCGTCCACCACTGAGGTTCGCCTGATGCCAGAAGCCGTCATCGTGGCCACCGGACGCTCGCCCATCGGGCGCGCCGGGAAGGGCTCACTGACCACCTACCGTCCCGACGACATGCTCGGCTACGTCGTCCAGAAGGTCCTCGAGAAGGTGCCCGAGCTACCCGGCGACCAGGTCGACGACCTCATCGCCGGCTGCGGCTTCCCCCAGGGCGAGACGGGGATGAACGTCGGCCGCCTGGCGGTCTTCCTCAGCGGGCTGCCGATGACGGTGCCGGGTACCACGGTCAACCGCTTCTGCGCCTCCAGCCTGCAGGCGATCCGGATGGCGTACCACGCCATAAAGACCGGGGAGTCGGACGTCATCGTCGCCGCCGGCGTGGAGTCCTGCTCGCGCGTCAAGACGATGCCCGAGATGGAGGACATCAACATGCGCCTCTTCGGCCCCGACGCCATCGCCGAGGCCTACATCACGATGGGCATGACCGCCGAGAACGTGGCCGACAAGTACGGCGTCACCCGCGAGGAGATGGACGAGTTCGCTTACGGCAGCCAGATGAAGGCGGCGAAGGCGCGCGACGCCGGCATCTTCGACAGGGAGATCATCACCGTCGCCACCCCGGAGGGGACCGAGGTCAGCCAGGACGACGGCATCCGTGCCGATACCACCGTCGAAAAGCTGGCCACCCTCAAGCCGGTCTTCAAGGAGGATGGCAGGGTGACCGCGGGCAACGCCTGCCCCCTGAACGACGGCGCCGCCGCGGTGATCGTGATGTCGGAGGAGAAGGCCAGGGAGCTGGGTATCAAGCCCCTGGCGCGCATCCTCGGTTCCGCGGTCAGCGGCCTGGACCCGGCGATCATGGGCGTTGGCCCGATCGAGGCCTGCAAGCGCGTGTTTGCCCGCACCGGCATGACTGTCGACGACATCGACGTCGTCGAGCTGAACGAAGCGTTCGCGGCGCAGGTGCTGCCGGTGTCGCGCGAGGTCGGCTGGGACATGGACAAGCTCAACCCGCACGGCGGCGCGATCGCGCTGGGCCATCCGTTCGGGATGACCGGCGCGCGCATCATGACCACGCTGATCAACGATCTCCAGACCCTGGACAAGACCTACGGCCTCGAGACGATGTGCGTGGGCGGCGGCCAGGGGATGGCGATGATCGTGGAGCGCCTGAACTAGGCTCAGACCCCCGGGGCGCGGGCGCGCCAGAGGAGCTTCAGGAGGTTCATCCCGCCGAGTCCCGCGACGACTCCGAGCGCGCCGGCGCCGCCGACCAGGGGGGCCGGCGCGGGGTCCGCGGGCCTCTCAGGGGGCACGGCGAGCA
>JAXDLV010000046.1:0-11544 GCA_034666445.1 Chloroflexota bacterium
CCACGCCCGCGGACGGCGGGCCGCCGAATTGGATCTTGATCTCGCGGTCGGTCGTGGGCGCGTCGACGCGCTCGAGGCGGTCGAGCCGGGTCTGGCGGCCGCGCGCCTCGCGGGCGCGCTGGCCGGCCTTGTAGCGCTGGATGAAGGCCTCCTGGTGGGCGATGTGCCCCTGCTGGGCCTCGTACTGGCGCAGCTGCTCGCGGCGGCGCTCGGCGCGGAGGCGGACGAACTTGGAGTAGTTGCCGGTGTAGACGTAGCCGCGGCCGGCCTCCAGCTCGAGGATCGAGTCGGCCACCTCGTCCAGCAGGCGGCGGTCGTGGCTGACGATGAGCATCGCCTGGGGCGCGGCGCGGAGGTAATCCTGGAGCCACTCGATCGAGCCGAGGTCGAGGTGGTTGGTGGGCTCGTCGAGGAGGTAGACGTCGGCGTCCAGGAGCAGCAGCTGGGCCAGCTGGACGCGGCGCCGCTGCCCGCCCGACAGCTCGGCGGCGGGGTGCTCCAGCGCCTCGTCGAGGAAGCCCAGCCCACCCAGGACCTCGCGGGCGCGGGCCTCCAGCGTGTAGCCGCCGCCGTGGTCGTAGCGGTGCTGGACGTCGGAGTACTCGGCCATCACGGCGTCGCCGTGGTCGCCCGTCGCCAGCCGCTGCTCCAGCGCGTGGAGGCGATGGCGGAGATCGAGCAGGTCCGCGCGTGCTGAGATCGTCTGCTCCAGGACGTCGGCGGCGCCGAGGTCGGCGTCGAACTGGTCCAGCATCCCCACCCGAAGCCCGCGCTGGCGCGTCACGTTGCCCGCCGCCGGCTCCCCCTCGCCCGAGATCAGCCGGAGCATGGTCGATTTGCCGGCGCCGTTGGGGCCGACGACGCCCAGCCGCTGGCCCGGCTGGAGGGCGAACGTGAGGTCGCTGAAGACCGTCGTGGCGCCGTATTCGGCGGCGACCGCGTCGAAGCTGATAAGGGGCATGGCCCTACAACTGTATGAGGTGCCCGGCGGGCCCCCCGGGGCCCGGGGTTGTCCACCGGGGCTGGGGACTCAATCTGATCTCGGCGGGGGAGGAATACACACGTTATGCACCGCCTGTGAACATGTTTTGGGCCTTGTTTTCCACCATATCTTGGGGGTAAAAGTGATAGAGGCACGACATATTGACAAGCGGCGCGCCGGGGGTTAACGTGGCGGAGCGCTCTCCCGCACCTCCCCAGCAGATGCGGCCAGGCGGGGTTTCCAGGACTTATTCGGTCTCCCCAAGCGTTTTAGAAAGTGTCCCCAGGAGGTGTGATCTAGTGTCCAAGTCGCGCAGCGTCCCCACCGGCTCAACCACCGCGTCGACCACGGGTCTGACCATCGAACGGCGCTTCACGCGCCCCGGGGTCCACCCCTTCGACGAGGTCGAGTGGGAGCTGCGCAGCGCCACCATCACCAACGAGAAGGGCGAGAAGGTCTTCGAGCAGACCGACGTCGAGATCCCCAAGTCCTGGTCGCAGATGGCGACCAACGTCGTCGTCAGCAAGTACTTCCGCGGCCAGGTGGGCAAGCCGGAGCGCGAGAAGTCCGTCAAGCAGCTGATCGGCCGCGTCGTCGACACCATCAGCGGCTGGGGCCGAGAGCAGGGCTACTTCGCGTCGCCCGCGGACGCCGAGGCCTTCGAGCACGAGCTGGCGTACCTCCTGGTGACGCAGCGCATGGCCTTCAACTCGCCTGTTTGGTTTAACGTCGGCGTCGAGGCCAAGCCGCAGGGGTCTGCCTGCTTCATCAACTCGATCGACGACACGATGGACTCGATCCTCACCCTCGCCAAGACCGAGGGCATGCTCTTCAAGTACGGCTCCGGGGCGGGCGTCAACCTCAGCCCGCTGCGCGGGTCGATGGAGAAGCTCAAGCAGGGCGGCACCGCCTCCGGCCCGGTCAGCTTCATGCGCGGCTTCGACGCGTTTGCCGGCGCGATCAAGTCCGGCGGCGCCACCCGGCGCGCCGCGAAGATGGTGATCCTCAACGTCGACCACCCCGACATCGAGGAGTTCATCAACTGCAAGGTCAACGAGGAGCGCAAGGCGTGGGCGCTCATCGACGCCGGCTACGACGGCGCCTACACCGGCGAGGCCTACGGCTCGGTGTTCTTCCAGAACTCCAACAACTCCGTCCGCGTGCCGGACGAGTTCATGAAGTCGGTCGAGAACGACGGCGACTGGACGACCAAGTTCGTATCCGATGGCGGCGTCCACCAGACCTTCAAGGCGCGCGATCTGATGCGCCAGATCTCCGATGCGGCCTGGATCTGCGGTGACCCGGGCATGCAGTACGACACCACGATCCAGGATTGGAACTGCGTCGCCAACACGGCCAAGATCAACGCGACCAACCCCTGCTCCGAGTTCGTCTTCATCGATGACACCGCCTGCAACCTGGCGTCGATCAACCTGCTGCACTTCCTCGACGACCAGGGGAAGTTCATGGTCGACGACTTCAAGCACGCGGTGCGGATCACGATCAGCGCCCAGGAGATGATCGTCCCCAACGCCTCCTACCCGACGCCCCAGATCGAGGTCAACTCGCACAAGCTCCGGCCGCTGGGGCTTGGCTACGCCAACCTCGGCGCCCTGCTGATGTCGCTGGGGCTGCCCTACGACAGCGACGAGGGCCGCGCCTACGGGGCGGCGGTGACGTCGCTGATGACGGGCGAGGCCTACGCCCAGTCGGCGCGCATCAGCGCGGCGCACGGCGGGCCGTTCGAGCTCTTCGAGCACAACCGCGAGCCGATGCTCAAAGTGATGAACAAGCACCGCGACGCGTCCTACGCGATCGACCGCAAAATCGGCGAGGCCGGCCTGGCCGCGGCGGCGTGCGAGTCCTGGGACGAGGCGGTGGCGCTGGGCGTCAAGCACGGCTACCGCAATGCCCAGGCGACGGTGCTGGCGCCAACCGGCTGCCTGACCGGTAGCAGCCTGGTGATGACGGACCGTGGCCTGGTCCGGCTGCGCAGCCTGGGCGATCCCAACGGCGAGAAGTGGCAGGACCTCGACGCCCGCGTCGCCACCGACGATGGCCCGAGGGAGGCGACCAAGTTCTTCGTCAACGGCGTTGAGCCCGTGGTTACCGTCGAGACCAAGCGTGGTTACCGCATCCAAGGCACTCCCACTCACCGGGTCAAGGTGGTGGACGCCGCCGGGGAGTGGACGTGGCGCCACCTGGCCGACGTCCGTCCTGACGACCGCGTGCCGCTGATGCTCGGCGGCATGGTCGGCGCGCCGCGGACGGTGGACCTGCCGCCGCTGGCCGAGGCGTGCTGGACCTCGGACAACCAGACCTTCGTGCCACGCAAGATGACGGCCGAGCTGGCGGAGCTCGTCGGCTACTTCATGGGCGACGGCTCACTCCACAGCAGGGGCCTGCGTTTTTGCGTCGCGCAGTCTGATCGCGACGTTGTCGACCGCCTCGTCGAGCTCGGCCGCAGCCTCTTCGGCCTCGAGGCCCACGTCGCCGAGAAGCAGGGCTACACCGAGGTCGCGCTCCACTCGGTCCGCCTCACCCTGTGGTGGGAGGCCTGCGGCTTCGCCAAGACGTCGCCGGCCCCGGACCACCGCGGCAAGGGCTACAGCGCCCACATCCCCGACGCCATCCTCGGCGCCAACGACCCCGCAGTCTACGGCGCGTTCCTGCGCGGCCTCTTCGAGTCGGACGGCACGGTCTCGAGTGGCTACGTCTCGTTCACCACGACAACCGAGCAGTTCGCCCGCGACGTCCAGGCGATGATGCTGGCGCTGGGCCTGATCACAACCCTGGAGCGCCAGGCCGCCGGCAGCGGCTGGGGCAGCAACGAGAAGTTCCGTCTCCGGCTGCTCAACCTCGCCGCCAGCGCCCCGTTCGCTGAGAGGATCGGCTTCATGTCCGAGCGCAAGAGCGTGCTTGGCGCCGCCCACGTGAGCCGTCAGGCCGCCCGGGCCGACAAGATCCCCGTGCCGCGCTCGATGGTCGACATGCTGGCCCCGGAGAACGACTCACTCCGCAAGACCATGCTGCTGGCACTGAGCCGCGAGGGCATGGTGTCGCGGCGGTCAGCTGTCGCGCTGATGGAGCGTGGTGGCACCGACGAGCTGGGCGAGCTGCTGGGCTTCTTCTACGACGAGGTCGCAACCGCCGAGCTTGGCGAGGAGGAGATGACCTACGACCTGTCCGTGCCGGACAACGTGACCTATGTCGCCAACGGCTTCGTAAGCCACAACACCATCGCCTTCATGATGGATTGCGACACCACCGGCGTTGAGCCCGACATCGCCCTGGTCAAGTACAAGAAGCTGGTGGGTGGCGGCCTGCTGAAGATCGTGAACAACACCGTGCCGCGGGCGCTGAAGAAGCTCGGCTACGGTGACGCCGCGGTCAAGAAGATCATCGACTTCATCGCCGAGAACGACACCATCGAGGGCGCCCCCGGCCTGAAGGACGAGCACCTGGCGGTGTTCGACTGCGCCTTCAAGGCGCAGAAGGGCGAGCGCTCCATCCACTACATGGGGCACCTGAAGATGGTCGCGGCGACGCAGCCGTTCGTCTCGGGCTCCATCAGCAAGACCATCAACCTGCCGGAGACGGCGACCGTCGACGACATCGAGCAGGCCTACATCGACGGCTGGAAGATGGGGCTGAAGTGCATCTCGGTGTACCGCGACAACTGCAAGCGGTCGCAGCCGCTCAACACCGGCCTCGACGCCAAGAAGCTCGCTCCCAAGCAGGTGGTGGTGTCACCGACGCCGGTACGGCGCAAGCTGCCCGACGAGCGCACCTCGATCACCCACAAGTTCGACATCCAGGGCCACGAGGGCTACATTACCGTCGGCATGTTCCAGGACGGCAGCCCGGGCGAGATCTTCGTGAAGATGGCCAAGGAGGGCTCGACCCTCTCGGGGATGATGGACAGCTTCGCGATCATGGTGTCGCTCTCGCTGCAGTACGGCGTGCCGCTCGAGGCGCTGGTGTCGAAGTTCTCCCACGTTCGCTTCGAGCCCAGCGGCTACACCAGCAACAAGGAGATCCCGATCGCCAAGTCGATCGTGGACTACATCTTCCGCTGGCTGGCGTCCAAGTTCTACGACGACGAGGCGAAGGAGGCGATCGGCATCATCCGCCGCGAGCCCAAGCCCGAGCCCGTCGCCGAAGCCGCGCCCGCACCGGCGCCCAAGGCCGCCGAGCAGCCCAAGACCGAGGCCAAGCCCGAGCAGTCCTCAGGCAGCGACTCCGGCGAGGAGCTGCGCGTCCTGGCGGCCGGCGTCGGAGGCGTCCAGGCCAAGGTCACCGTCAACCTGACCGACAGCATGACCTGCTCCGATTGCGGGGCCATCATGGTTCGGGCTGGGGCCTGTTACAAGTGCTTGAACTGCGGGACGACCAGCGGCTGCGGGTAAGCCCTGAACTGCGCCTCAGAGCCGGCGACCAGGCGTTAGGAACAGGCGCACCGGCACGTCGCCGATGTCCTCGGTGCGCAGGTCGTAGAAGCCCTGGCCGCTGTCCGCGGCTAGGGACTTCCAGCTCCACTTGTTGAACCAGCTCCTTCGTTCTCATCTCGGTAGGCCTACCCAAACTAGATGAACGCCCCGAATGCAGCCAATGGGACGCATAAGTAACATTGCGACGGAGCGCGAGCCCCGCTGGGTTGGGCGATGGAGGGTTCAGGATGGATGTGAGAGCTCGAATCTGGAAGCTTGGGCGGGTCGCCGCGATTGTGCTTCCCGGCCTTGGTGGCCTCGCGGTCGGTAGCCTGCCCGCGTCCGCTTCGACACTGCGCGTTCCCCAGGACCAGCCGACGATCCAGCAGGCCATCAACGTGGCCAAGGCGGGAGACACCGTGCTGGTCAGCCCCGGGACGTACTACGAGCACATCAACTTCCTCGGTAAGGATGTGAAGGTGAAGGGTGAGCAGGGGCGGGACGTCACCACCATCGACGGCCAGGCCAACCCGGGCACGGTGGTCACCATCGCCGGCGGCGAAACCAGCAAGGCGCTCCTGATGGGATTCACGATCACCCACGGGACGACGACTGGAATCGTGGTCCGCGGCGCCTCCCCGACGATCAAGAACAACCGGATCACCGGTAACACGGTCAATGGGCATGGCGCCGGGATCTCGCTCGAGAACAGCTCGACGCTGCTCGAGTACAACTACATCACCAATAACAGCCAGGTGCCGCTGCACTGCGGTCCCGACCAGTACTGCCAGGTGCCCGGTTACCTCAGCGGGGGCGGTGTCTCCATAACCGGCACGGGCTCGCCGCAGGTGTACGCCAACATCATCACGGGGAATACGGCCGATTACGGCGGCGGGATCAGCGTGCAATACGCCGAGAACACCCCCTCGATCGTTGACAACCGCATCCAGCTCAACAACGCCGGGGGAGCCGGGGGCGGCATCCACGTCAGCCAGAACTGGCAGGAGCCCGGTTTCGGGAGACCCGAGATCGTCCAGAACCTCGTCTCTGACAACACCGCCGGGACCGCGGGGGGCGTGTTCGTCAACGGCGGCGTCAGGTTCATCAACAACACGGTCGCGAACAACTTGGCCAACAACGCGGTTCGCGCAATCGACCACACGCAGTTCTCGGCCCTCTATTTCATGGGTGGTTACTCGGGCTCCAATGACCAGACCGGGTACTGGGACAACATCCTGACCGGCCCCTCCTCCATGCCGGCTGTCTATTGCGACACCGGCTACAGCCAGAGCATCCCGACCTTGATCGTGGGCAACGACGCCTACAACTTCGGCGGTACCCCGACCGCCGGTAACTGCACCGCCGCCTTTGACCCTTCCAATTTCTCCAACATCGAAGCTGACCCCCTGTACAAGAACCAAAAGGCGCGCGATTACCACGTCCTACCGAACTCCCCCACGATTGACGCAGAGGTGTCCTCCTACTGGGTGCCGCCTGTGGTGGAGCCGACGGACTTCTCGCGCGTGGACCCCAGGGTCCAGGGTGACCACGTCGACATGGGGGTCTACGAAACGGCGCCGCCGGCTACTACCTAGGCCGTCTCGGGCGCAGGTCGACTGTTGCCGGGGGCTGTGCCCATCAAAAGCTGAGCTCTCCGGCCGCCCCCTGCAGCTCCGCCAGGGCCGCGATCAGCTCGCGCTGCCGCTCTGGATTGATCGCCCCGGCCAGGCGTTTCTCGGCCCGGTGAATGCGCGGCATCATCTCCGCGACCAGGCGCCTGGCGGCCGGTGTCAGGGTGACCAGGTGGGCACGGCCATCGGCCGCGTGGGCTGAGCGCCGGATCATCCCTCGCCGCTCGAGCGAGCTGAGGAGCCCGGTCATCGTGCCGCGGGTCACCATCATCCGGGCGGAGATCTCCGAGGGCTGGAGCGGCTCGCCGGCGCCGTCGAGGATGGTCATCACGTTGAACGCCGAGAGTGAGGGTATGCCGCGCTCCTGGATCCACTGCACCGACCGCGTCTCGATCATCTGCGCCAGCACGTAGACGTTGAGCACGCACTCCGTGGCAAGGGCGCTGGCGCCGGGCCAGGTCGCGTCGAAGGTCGGTTCCATCCTGACCGCCGGCTGGGGCCGGGGGCGCTGCTCGCGGGACTTGACCTTGGCCGTCACCACTCCTATGATAACGGAAAGTAGTTTGGACCCTTACTATATTTGGCGCCCGGCACGCGGGCCGAAGAGGAGGACAGGCAATGGTCAGGTTTGAGCTCCAGGTCGATCGCCCGGTGGACGAGGTCTTCGACTACATGGCGGACTTCAGGAACGAGAACGAGTGGAACACTGTCGCGCGCGACATCGTCCAGGTGACCGACGGCCCGGTCGGGGTCGGCGCCCGCTTCCGCGGTGAGTACGACCGCATGGGCACCATGGAGTACGAGATCCGCGAGTACGACACCCCCGGACACCTGGGGGTGCAGGGCACCGCGAAGATGTTCAGCTGGTACTCGACGTTCGACTTCAAGCCGTCCGACGGCGGGACGCTGGTGATGGCGACGATCGACCCCAAGCCGCGTGGCGTTCTCAAGGTCGTCAAGCCCCTGATGGAGGGGATCATGAAGAGCCAGATGTCGAAGGGCATGGGCGGCTTCAAGTCCTCGCTCGAGCATCGCAACGAGGTGGCTGCCACGGCCTGACCGCGCCCGCGCGATGGGCCGGTGCCGCCGCCTGCTCAGGCGGTCCCGGCCAGGCGCTCCAGCACGAGGGTCAGGACGCGGTCGCGCTCCTTCTTGGGCATGTCGAGGGCCAGCGCGCCCTCCACGGTCGCCAGGAAGGCGTCCGCCGCATCGGTCGCCGCGGCTGCTGGTAGGCGCTCCTTCAGACCGCCGGTGAGCATCGCTCGCATCCCCGCGCGAACGGTTGCGTCGAGGTCAGCCGCCACCGTGGAGTGGGCCGCGCGCTCCTGGAGGGCGATCCGCGCGCGGCGGTCCTCGCTGAGGCGGTCGACGAAGTAGATCGCCTGCCTGGCGAGCCCGGCGGAATGCGGAGGCTTGGCCTGCAATGTGCGCTGCATCAGCCGCTCCACCACGGCGACCAGCAGGTGGTCCTTCGAGGGGAAGTACCAGTACACGGTGTTGGCGGCGATGCCCAGCTCCCGGGCGATCCCCGCCACCGACATGCCGTTGAAGCCGCCGGCCAGCAGCTGCTTCTCGGCGAGGTCGAGGATCTCGACCACCTTCGCGTCGCGGGCGCGCTGGGAGCGATTGGGCGGCATCGCCCCAGCATAGGCAGCCAAGCGCTCTTGACAACCCCTCAAGACCGGGTGCTAGCCTTCCCGGGTGTGCTCTTGAGAGGATGTCAAGGAGGATGGTGATGAGTGGGCTGAACCTGGCTGGGGCGGGCGTGGTGGTGACCGGCGCGTCGACAGGCATTGGACGGGCGGTGGCCCTGGAACTGGCTCAGCGCGGGGCGCGCGTCGCGATCGCGGCCCGCAGCGAGGACCTGCTGGAGGCCGTTGCCGACGAGGCGGCGGCCGCCGGCGCCACCCGGCCCGCGGTCCTTCCCGTCGACCTGTCGCTGCGTGGCGCCGCGGAAACCCTTGGCCGTCGCGCCATGGAGGCGCTCGGCGAGGTCGACGTCCTGGTGAACAACGCGGGCCTGGCCGCGGGGGGCGCCCAGGTGAACGCCGCCGACACGGACCCGGTCCGCGAGGCGATGGAGGTGAACTACTGGTCGCCCATGGCCCTGCAGCAGGTCCTGGTCCCGCCGATGCTGCGGCGCAACCGCGGCGCCGTGGTCAACGTCACCTCGCTGGGCCAGGTGATGGTCTGGCCCGGGCTGGGGCACTACTCGTCCACCAAGGCCGCGCTCGCCGCCGCGACCGAGACGCTGCGGCTCGAGCTGCGCCACACCCCCATCAACGTGATGGAGATGATCCCGGGACCCGTATGGACCGCGATCCAGGCTGAGTCGATGCTGCTTCAGGGCTTCCGCGAGGCCACCCGCCAGGTGCCGCGGGGGACATCCGATGGCCTGGCCCGTCTGCTCGCCGATGGGCTGGAGGCCGGCACGCACAAGATCGTGTACCCCCGTCGGCTGGCCTGGAGCTACATGCTGCCAGGGGTGGTCCGGGCGTTCACGCTGCGCTTCCTGCCGCGATACATCTCCGCCGAGGCGGCCGACCAGCTGCTGCGCGACGGCCGGGTCCTGCGTTCGGGCTCGCGCGGCGATGAGGAGAACCGCCGCGTCCGCGAGGAATGGCTGGCGCGACGCCGGCCCGCCTAGGCGGCCGCCGGGCGGTGACCGGAACGGCGCGATACGATCGACGGAGGGGGGCTCGGATCGTAACCGCATGCCGGAGGCAAGATGATGCGCCAGCCCTCGAGCGCTCGACCCCCCCTGTTCCCTCTCCTCGCCGGCGTCGGGATCGCCGTTCTCGCCGCAGGCTGCGGCACGTCATCCGGCCCATCGGCGTCCACCTCGCCGTCGGCTGCCGCCAGCGCCGCCCCCAGCGCCTCCGGACCCGTCAGCCTGGCGGCCGCGGCGCCGTCGGGGATCAAGAACCCGGCCAATTTCGGCGACCAGGTCCAGGTCGCGGTGCCGAAGGCGGGCGCGCCGGTGGTCGCGTACACATGGATCGATGCCCACGACAAGGGCAGCGCCGCGCCTGGCGACGACCAGCTCCTGAGCGTGGCCTTCGACCCCGCGTCCAGGACCTGGGGCGCGCCCGTCACGATCGTAGACGCGCCGATGGAGCACCACAGCTCCAGCTCGTCGATCGCGATGGCGGCTGACGCCGCCAGCAACACGGTGGCGGTGGCGTACGAGGACCAGAACCCCGATAGCTCCAGCAAGGGCATCAAGCTGGCGTTCTCCGTCGACGGCGGCAAGAGCTGGACCCCGAGCACCGTCAGCGCCACCGCGGGCAGCACATTCCCCGCGATCGCGATGGGCGGTGGCAAGGTCTACGTTGCCTATACCGTCGGCGATGTCGAATCGGTGACGGTCAGCCAGGCGACGCTGCCGCTCTCCGGCACCACCAGGTGGACGCAGTCAAACGCGCCCAGGATCGGCTCGGCAGACTTGGTCCACTTCGCCCCAGCGATCGCCCTCGACAGCACCGGCGCTCCGTACCTGGCCTACCACCTGGCCGGCGACAGCGGCGGCGTGACAATCGGCGTTTGGAAGGTTGGGTCGGCCACCGCGGTGAAGGTGTTCGACTCCGACGGCGTGCAGAACGACTTCGCCTCTGTCGGGATCGCCTTCAAAGGTACGACCGCGGTGGTGACATCCTCGCTTGACCGCAGCAACAACGGCGATGACTCGGTGATCTTCTGGGAGGTGACCTCGACCGACGGCGGCAAGACGTGGTCGGCGGGGACGAAGGTGCCCCCGGACAAGGGCGAGTCAAGCCCGTTCGGCGTTTCGATGGCCGCCAACTCGAGCGAGGTCCTTCTCACGTACGTCCCCAACAGCGGCAGCGGGGCCGCGACCTGCGGCACCCCGAAGTTGGCCGAAAGCTCCGATCTCACCACCTGGAAGACCTGTAGCCCTGAGGGCGGCCCCGCCCCGGCGGTCGCCAGCGGCTTCCACCCCGGCGCCGCGTCGGGGCCGGACGGCACCCTCTACGTTGGGTTCAACAACAGCGACCCGGCTGGCGTACCAGCGGGAGTTCTGCTCTGGACCAAGCCCGCGTGAGCGAAACCATCCGGGATGCCATTACGGCCGCATCGAGCTACCTCACCGAGCACCCTGACGAGGCGCGCTACACCGACAGCACCGCCACCGCGACGCTGACCGGCGGGCTGGCCGTCACCGTGACCGGGCCTGACGGCGCGACGGTGAGCACCGACATGCCCGCTTCGGTCGGAGGGACCGGCACGGCGCCGTCGCCCGGGTGGTTGATGCGCGCCGCCCAGGCCAGCTGCCTGGCGACGTTGATAGGGATGCGGGCGGCCCATGAAGGCATCCTCTTCGGCCGGGTCCAGGTGGTGGTCGACAGCGAGTCCGACGACCGGGGCATTCTCGGGCTCGATCCCGATATTCCGGCAGGCCCGCTGAGCTGCCGGGCGCGGGTCTCATTCGAGGGCTCGACCGCCAACCGCGAGGAGATCGAAGAGATGGTGCGCTGGGCTGACG
>JAXDLV010000047.1:0-7701 GCA_034666445.1 Chloroflexota bacterium
GGCTTTGGAAGGCCTCGACGCCGAGGAGGCCGTCGACCGGCTGGCGCTGGTCGCCGGCCTCCGCCGCGCGCTCCCTCCCGACGGCCCGCGGGCGCCGACCGGCGCCGTCGCCGTGGAGCGCCACCTCCTCGCCCAGGCGACGCGGCTGGCGGGCGGCGCGGCGGCTGCGGAGCCCCTCGCACATGTCCTGGAGGCCGCGCCCGGCCACCTGGCGGCGTCGCGGGAGGGGACGCTGGGCGCCGGCGCGGCGGCCAGCTCCACCTCCCCCGCCGCCAAGCGCCTGCCGCTGCTGCTCGACGTCATGGCGGCCGCCGCAAGCCCCCTGCGCCTCTCGCCGGCGCTGCGCGCACGCGTCGAGGGTGCGGCGGGCGCAGCCCTCGCGGCCGCCGCGGAGCACGGCGGCTGGCTGCTGAAGGAGTACCTACCCGCGGCGAATGGCGTCGCCGTGCCCTCGATGAGGCCGCTGGACCTGGGCCTCGGCGCCGCGCTGGAGGAGCTGGAGGCCGAGGCGGAGCGAGTCCTGGCCGACGTGGCCCTCTCGCAGGACCCCGGTGCCGCCGCCACTGAGGAGACGCGCGCGTGGCGGCTGGAGGACGTGGCCACGGCGTGGGGCGAGGTCGACGCCGGCCTCCGCGAGTGGTGCCCGCTGCCGGCCGGCGGCACGCTGGTGGAGGAGTCGCCCGCCTGGCTGCGCCCGCTGCTGCCACCCGTGGCGCTGGTCGACGCCGGCGCCGATCGGCCCCGCCTGCTGGTGGACCCGGCGCTGGAGCTGAGCCCGGCCGACCTCGACGGCGAGCTGCGCCGCGCCTGGACCCACGACCTCGCCCCCGCCGCCTGGGACGGCGCCGGCTCGCGGCCGGCGCGGCTGCTGCTTCCCAGCCCCGACGGCCGCGATGGCTGGCGCGACCTCGCCCGCGCCACGGCGCCCGGCCTCGACGCCTGGCGCCCGGCCGACGCCCGCCGCGAGCGCGCCTGGCGGGCGATACTGGCGCTCACCGCCGCCGGCCTCGGCCGGGGTCGCATGGACCTCGACGAGGCGACCCGCCTGGTCGCCGCGGAGGCGGGGCTCGACATCGAGACGGCGCGCCTGCAGGCCGCCCACGTCGCCGCCCAGCCGGTGGCCGCGCTGGCCTTTGTTGCGGGGCGGCTGGTGGCCGCCCGGGTGCTCGCGCCACTCGGCGCCGCGAGCGACGCGGCCGCTGCCCGGGCGGCGTTCCTGGCCGCCGGCCCGCTGCCGGCCGCCGGGTATACTCCCTGAGTTCCCGCCAAGATCGATTGTCCGCGCGCCGCGCGACTGTTTTTGCGAAGGAGGTGATTGCTCGATGTCCGAAGTGAAGGTCCGCGAAGGCGAGACTTTCGAGAGTGCCCTCCGTCGCTTCAACAAGAAGATCAAGCAGAACGGGATCCTGTCCGAGGTTCGCCGCCGGGAGCACTACGAGAAGCCCAGCGTCCGGCGCAAGAAGAAGCTCGTCGCGGCTCGCAAGCGGCGCTCGCGCGCCGGCTGAGCCGGCGCCCGGCCCGAATCCGCGGATAGGGGTGTCCACCGGGCGCCCCATCGACGTCCAGATCACCAGTGGCTACCGGCCGCTGGCGCTCCGCAGTGTGATCCGGCGCGCCATCCGGGCGGCGGCCGCCGCCGAGGACGTGCCCGAGGGGGCCTCGGTCGGCGTGCTGGTGTGCGACGACGCCACCATCCGCGACTACAACCTCCGTTTCGCCGGCGAAGACCACGCCACCGACGTGCTGTCGTTTGCCACCGGCGACCCGGTCGAGCTTGGCGACATCGTCCTCTCCCTCGACCACGTCCGCGCCCAGGCGAAGGCCGCCGGCCACTCTGAGGACCGCGAGGCGGCGGTGCTGACGGTGCACGGCTTCCTCCACCTGCTGGGCTACGACCACGCCCGCAGGCCCGACGAGCGGCGGATGTTCGGCCGCACCGACGCGATCGTCGCGGGGCTGGGGCTCTGATGGCCTTCCGGCGCAAGCAGGCCGAGCCCCGGCCCGGGCTGGTCATCGTCGGGCTGGGCAACCCCGGGCGGGAGTACGCCGGCACCCGCCACAACCTCGGCTTCCTGGCCGCCGACGAGGTCGCCCGGCGCCTCGGCACCCGCATCACGCAGCGCGACAGCCGCGCCCTCGTTGGCGCCGCGCAACCCCCCGGCGACGGACCGTCGGTGCTGCTGGTCAAGCCGCAGACGTTCATGAACCTCAGCGGCCAGGCGGTGGCGAAGCTGCTCCGCAAGCACCAGCTGGGCCCCGGCGACACCTGGGTGCTGCACGACGAGATGGACATCGCCTTCGGCCGCCTGCGCATCCGCAAGGGAGGTGGCCCGGGTGGCCACAACGGGGTGCGGTCGCTGATCGCGGACCTTGGCACCCAGGAGTTCTCCCGCTTCCGCATGGGCGTCGGCCGGCCGGCGGGGGAGGAGGACCCGGTGGACCACCTCCTGGAGCCGTTCACCGCCGACGAGCGGGCGCGGGTACCGGCGCTGGTCGAGCTCACCGCCAACGCCGTCATGGACGCCCTGTCGGACGGCATCGACGTCAGCATGAACCGCCACAACGGCAGCTCGGTGTGAGCCCGGCGCGGGTCGCCGAGGCGACCTCCCTGGAGGCGATGCTGCGGGCGGACCCCGAGCTCTCGCGGGTGCTGGCCGCGGTCCGCGCCGGGGGTGCCGCGGCCCGCCCGCTGGCGGCCCTCGGGGGCGCGCCCGAGGGCGCCTGGGGCATCCTCGCCCGCTACCTGCTGAAGGAGCTGGGAACGTCGGTGCTGGTCGTGACGATGGACCCCCAGGGCATCGCCGACGATCTCCTGACGGTGGCGGGCGGGCCCCGCCCGGAGGTCTACCCGGCCGCCGACGTGCTGCCCATGGACCGCACCCCACCGTCCGACGAGTTCGTGTCGGCCCGGCTTGGGACCCAGGCCGCGGTGCTCGCGGCGGATGGCCCCGTCCTGGTGGCGGCCAGCCCGCTCGCCCTGATGCGTCCCGCGCCGCCGCCCGAGCAGTTCCGGGCGGGCATGCGCGAGCTCCGCACCGGCACCGAGGTGGCGCCGGCCGACCTCATCGCGTGGCTGGTGGAGTGGGGCTACACCCGCGAGGCGCAGGTGGAGGCCGCCGGGCAGTTCGCCGGCCGCGGCGGGATCATTGACATCTACCCCCCGGCGGGATGGGGGCCGGTGCGGTTCGAGTTCCTGGGCGACGAGGTGGAGTCGATCCGCGGCTTCGACCTCCAGAGCCAGGCGTCGGTCAGCCGCCTCACCGACGTCCTCCTGCTGCCGGCGCGGGAGTTCCCCCACCGCGCCGCCGACACCCCGGGCGTGGCGGCGCGCCTGTCGGCCCTGGACTTCAGCCGCGCGCTGCCCGAGGTCGAGGCCGAATGGCGTGACCATGTCGGCCGCCTGACCGAGGCGGGCTACTTCCCGGGCGTCGAGGCGCTCTATCCCTACCTCGCGGAGGCGCCGTCGTCGCTGCTCGACTACTTCCCCGCGCCGCCCCTTGTGCTCCTCGCCGAGCCGGAGCGGGTGCGGATGCAGGCGGACCGGACCCGACGCGAGGTCGAGGACCTGATCGCCGCCGAGGCCGAGCACGGCGAGCTGCCGGGCGGCGTCCGTTCCGGGCTGCGCGACTGGTCGGAGCTGGAGGCGTCGATGGGGCGCCTGGTCACGCTCGAGCGGGTGGCCGGCGAGGAAGACGTCGACCTTGGTTGGGCGCCCCCGGCGAGCCTGGTGGGCCGTGGCGAGGAGCTGCCCGCGGCGATCGCCGCCGAGATGCGCGACGGCCGGCGCATCGTGCTGGCCACCCGCCAGGAGGCCAGGGCCCGCACGCTCCTCGAGGGTGGCGTGGTCCTCCAGGACGCCGCGGAGCTGGACCTCGCGGCCGACCTCCCGCGCACCGCCGCGCTGCTGGTCGACGGCGGCCTCCGGACGGGCTTCCAGGTCCCATCGGCGGGGCTGCAGGTCTACACCGACCTCGAGCTGTTCGGCGTCGCCACCCAGGCGCGGCGGCGACCCCGGACGGTGCGCCGCGAGGCCAGCGATGCCGCCACCGCCTTCCACCTCGAGATCGCGACGGGCCAGCTGGTGGTCCACCAGGACCACGGCATCGGCATCTTCCAGGGCCTGCGGGGGATGAGCGACGGCGGCGCCGAGCGCGAGTACATCCACCTCGAGTACGCCGGCGGGGACAAGGTCTACGTCCCGGTTGAGCACATGGACCGGCTCCAGCTCTACCTCGGCGGCGGCGAGGACAGTCCCCGGCTGAGCCGGCTGGGCACCGCCGACTGGGAGCGCACCAAGGGGCGGGTTCGCCGCGCGGTGGCCGAGATGGCGGGTGAGCTGCTGGAGATCTACGCCCGTCGCGAGGTCGCCGCCGGCCACGCCTTCGCCCCCGACGGCCCCTGGCAGGCCGAGCTGGAGGCGAGCTTCCCGTTCCAGGAGACCCCCGACCAGCTCCGCGCGATCGACGAGATCAAGGCCGACATGGAGTCGCCCGAGCCGATGGACCGCCTGCTCTGCGGCGACGTCGGGTTCGGCAAGACGGAGGTTGCGCTGCGGGCCGCCTTCAAGGCCGCGGTGGAGGGCAAGCAGGTAGCCGTCCTGGTTCCGACCACCGTGCTGGCCAACCAACACTATTTAACGTTCAGCGAGCGGCTGAAGCCCTACCCGGTCCGCGTGGAGATGCTGTCCCGCTTCCGCTCCGACGAGGAAGCGGCCGACGTGGTCTCCGGCCTGGCCGCGGGGACGGTCGACATCGTGATCGCCACCCACCGGATCCTCACCAGCAAGGTGCACTTCAAGGACCTTGGTTTGCTGGTGGTCGACGAGGAGCAGCGCTTCGGCGTGGCCCAGAAGGAGCGCCTCAAGCAGATGCGGGCCTCGGTGGACGTGCTGAGCATGACCGCCACACCGATACCGCGGACGCTGCACATGTCGCTCGGCGGGATCCGCGACCTCAGCGTGCTGGCCACGCCGCCGGAGGAGCGGGTCCCGATCCGCACCTTCGTCACCGGCGACAGCGACAACCTGATCCGAGAGGTCCTGGTCCGCGAGCTGCAGCGCGACAGCCAGGCCTTTGTCGTCCACAACCGGGTCCGGACCATCCCCCGCGCCGCCGACCGGGTCCGCGGGCTGGTGCCGGAGGCACGGGTGGGCGTGGCCCACGGCCAGATGGACGAGCGCGACCTGGCCAACGTGATGACCGCCTTTGTGAAGCGCGAGTACGACGTGCTGGTCTGCACCACGATCATCGAGGCGGGCCTCGACATCCCCACCGCCAACGCCATCATCGTCCAGGACGCCGACCGCTTCGGCCTCGCCGACCTCTACCAGCTTCGCGGCCGCGTGGGTCGCTCCGGGGCGCGGGCCTATGCCTACTTCCTCTTCAACCCGGAGCGGTCCCTGACCGAGACCGCCGATAAGCGCCTCGACGTCATCGGCGAGTACCAGGAGCTGGGGTCCGGCTTCAAGCTGGCGCTGCGCGACCTCGAGATCCGGGGTGCGGGCAACCTCCTCGGGCGCGAGCAGAGCGGCGAGATCGCCGCTGTAGGGATGGAGATGTACAACCAGATGCTGCGCGACGCGGTCGCCTCGCTGCGCGGCGGCGAGGGCGCCGAGGTGCCGGTGGAGCGCCCCGCGGTGCAGCCCCTGGAGCTGCCGCTGGACCACTTCCTGCCCCACGACTACATCCCCGACGAGCGTGTCCGGCTGCAGGTGTACCAGGAGCTGGCGGCGGCGACCGAGGAGACGCAGCTGCTCACCCAGGCGCGCCGGCTGAAGGACCGCTTCGGCGCCCTGCCGGGCGCCGTCGAGAACCTGCTGTTCAGCCTGCGCGTCAAGCTCGCGGCCCAGGCCGCCCGGGTGGCTGCGGTTACGATCGACGGCGACAGCCTGGAGCTACGGATGCCGGCCGGCGACGAGCGCGACCTCGCCGAGGTCGCCGCCCGGCATCGCAACGTCAGCGCCCGGCGGTCGCGGCTGCGCTTTGGCTGGACCGCCGCGGGCGACACCTGGCAGGAGGCCCTGCTCCGCGTCCTCGCCGACCTCCAGCCGGACAGCGCCGCCGCCTGATAATCCAGCGATGACCGAGCCCCGCTTCGAGCACCCCAAGATCAAGCCCACCCGCGAGGAGAACGTGGAGCGCCTCCGCGAGATGCTGGAGGTGGTCGAGGCCCTGCGCGCCCCCGACGGCTGCCCGTGGGACGGCGAGCAGACCCACGCCTCGCTGCGTCCCTACCTGCTGGAGGAGACGTACGAGCTGCTGGAGGCGATCGAGGCGGGCGCCACCGCCGATGTCAGCGAGGAGCTGGGCGACGTCCTCCTCCAGGTCTTCATGCACCACGCCATCGCGCAGGAGGCGGGCGAGTTCTCGATCGCCGAGGTCGCTGCCCACGCCACCGCCAAGATGGTGCACCGGCATCCCCACGTCTTCGGCGACGTCGAGGTCTCCGGGGCCGAAGAGGTCCTGACCAACTGGGAGGGCCTCAAGCAAAAGGAGCTGCGCAAGCGCGGCCGCGTCTCGGCGCTGGAGGGTGCGCCAAAGAGCCTGCCGGCGCTGGCCTGGGCGCTGTCGCTGCAGAAGCGGGCCGCCCGGGTGGGCTTCGACTGGAAGGACGCTGACGGCGTGCTCGAGAAGGTGGCCGAGGAGGCGCGCGAGCTCGCCGATGCGGCCGAACCGCAGCGCCGGGAGGAGGAGCTGGGCGACCTGCTGTTCGCGATCGTCAACCTCGCCCGTCACCTCAAGATCAACCCGGAGGACGCGCTCCGCGGCAGCGCCCGCCGTTTCTACGGCCGCTTCGAGAAGGTGGAGGAGGGGGCCCGGGCTGCCGGGACCGACGTCCGCGACCTCGACGCCGAGGCCCTGGACCGTCTCTGGGAGGAGGCCAAGGCCGGCGCCTGACCGCCGCCCCGGGCGCCGCCCCGGGCGCCGCGGGGTGGATTGCCCGATCCGGGAGGGCGGGTTATGATGCCCGCGAAGCGGCCCCGCCGCAGATCGAACCAACGTTCTCGCTTACGTTTTTGCAACGACGACAGAATCGCAAACTCCCCGGTACACCTGGCCGTTTTGTCACCCCTTCGCGGGTGGGGATACTGCTACTGTTCGTGGCCGCGGTATGGGTTGGCTCTGGATTTGTATCGAAGGTGGTCGTGGCCTATCGGCTCAACGCGGAGGTGCGGGCGCTTGAGCAGGAGAATGCTCGAATCGAGGCGGCCAACAGGGCCTACCAGGAGCAGCTGGCCGCGGTCTCGCGACCTGACGGCGCCGAGGAGCAGGCCCGCCTCCACAACTACGCCAAACCCGACGAGCACGTCTACGTCATCGCCGCGTCCCCTGGCGCCGCGCCATCGCCCCGACCCACTCCCACACCCGATGCCCCACCCACCCACGACAGCACCGGCTCACCCGGTTTCTGGGGGGATCTATGGGGCGCGCTGACCACCGCATTTCGAAGCTGAGGCACCCGGTCCTGAGATCGGGCTTTGCTATATTCGGCGAGCGCGGTGGAGCAGTGGCAGCTCGTCGGGCTCATAACCCGAAGGTCGTCAGTTCGAATCTGACCCGCGCAACCAACGCCCCCCGCCGGCTGCTGACGGGTGCCGCCCTCGTGGCCCTGCTGGCCGCCTGCGGCTCGACCACCACGATCGACCCCAGTGGGCCCTACGCCAGCCCCCGGGTCTCGCCACCGGCCGCCTCCGTCCAGACC
>JAXDLV010000048.1:0-11034 GCA_034666445.1 Chloroflexota bacterium
ACGTCGACCCGCGCTGGTACGCGCTGGGAGGCGGTCGTGCTGGTGCCCGACCGGCAGCTCTGGCGCGCCCGCGGCGAGCTTCGCCGGCGGCTGGTGGACCAGGCCCGCGCCACCGAGGGCGACAACCGCCTCTTCGACCCCGACGCGCTGACGATCGGCTTCAGCCGCCGTTTCGCGGAGTACAAGCGCGCCGGCCTGCTGCTGCGTGACCCCGAGCGGCTCGTGGACATCCTCGGCGCGCCGGGCCGCGAGGTTCAGCTGGTGTTCGCCGGCAAGGCCCACCCGTCGGACGGGATCGGCCAGGACCTGGTCCGCGAGGTGGTGACCTTTGCTCGCCAGGAGCCGCGGATGGCATTCGTCGAGGACTACGACATGGCGACCGCCGCGCTGCTGGTACAGGGCGCCGACGTCTGGCTCAACAACCCGCGGCGGCTGCTCGAGGCCAGCGGCACCAGCGGCATGAAGGCGGGCGCCAACGGCGCCCTCAACCTCAGCATCGCCGACGGCTGGTGGGACGAGGGCCGCCGCTCCGACGCCGGCTGGACCATCCCCAGCGCCGTGGACCTCGACCACCCCGACAGCGACGACGACGCCGAGGCCGAGGCGCTGTACCGCCTCCTCGAGGAGCGCGTGGTGCCTCTCTTCTACGACCGCGACCCGGACGGCGTCCCGTCTGGCTGGGTGGCGATGGTCCGGGCCAGCATCCGCCACGTCGCCAGCAACTTCTCGGCGCGGCGGATGGTGCTGGATTACTACCGGGGCTGCTACCTCCCGGCCGTCCGGCGGCTGCGTGACGGACGCGACGCCGCGCCCCGCGTCGCGGCCGGGGCGCTGGCCCGTTCGGTCGCCGCCGCCGGCGCCAGCCACAGCACCCCCAGCGGGGGCAGCACGAGCACGGCCGAGCAGGGCTGACCGTTCCAGCCCTCCGCCTCGGCCTGGACCCGGCCGAGGTTGCCGGTGTTGGTGCCACCGTAGGCCTCCGCGTCGGTGTTGAGCACCTCGTCCCACGCCCCCGACTGCGGTAGGCCGACGCGGAAGTCCGGCCGGGCGACGGGAGCCAGGTTGGCGATGCAGGCCACCACCCTCCCCTCACCGTCCCGGCGGAGGAAGCTGAAGACGTTCTGGTCGGCGTTGCCGGCGTCGATCCAGGCGAAGCCGTCAGGGTTGGAGTCCATCGCCCACAGCGCCGGCGCGCCGCGGTAGGCACGGTTGAGGTCGGTAACCAATCGCTGCACACCCGCGTGGGCGGGATCCTCGAGCAGCTCCCAGTCGAGCGCCCGCTCGTGGGACCACTCCCGCTCCTGGCCGATCTCGGCTCCCATGAAGAGCAGCTGCTTCCCGGGGTGGGCCCACATCCATGCCAGCAGGGCGCGCAGGTTGGCCAGCTTGCGCCACGGGTCGCCCGCCATCTTGCCCAGCAGCGAGCCCTTGCCGTGGACCACCTCGTCGTGCGAGAGCGGCAGCACGAAGTGCTCGCTCCACGCATACAGGAGGCCGAACGTGAGGCTGCCGTGGTGGTACCGGCGGAAGACCGGGTCGTGGCTGAAGTAGTCCAGGGTGTCGTGCATCCAGCCCATGTTCCACTTGAACTTGAAGCCCAGCCCGCCGGCCGACGCCGGGCGCGTCACCCCACCCCAGGCGGTCGACTCCTCGGCGATCACCAGCGCGCCGGGGTGCTGGTCGGCGACCAGCTGGTTAACTTCTCGCAGGACCTCGATCGCCTCCAGGTTCTCGCGGCCGCCAAACTCGTTGGGGACCCACTGGCCCGCCTTGCGCGAGTAGTCGAGGTAGAGCATCGACGCCACCGCGTCGACGCGAAGGCCGTCCACGTGGAACTCCTCCAGCCAGTACAGCGCGTTGGCCACCAGGAAGTTGCGCACCTCGGCCCGGCCGTAGTTGAAGATCAGCGTGCCCCAGTCGGGGTGGGCGCCGCGCCGGGGGTCCTCGTGCTCGTAGAGCGCCGTGCCGTCGAACCGGGCCAGGGCCCATTCGTCGCGGGGGAAGTGGGCCGGCACCCAGTCGAGGATCACGCCCACCCCCGCCTGGTGGAGGGTGTCGATCATCTGGCGCAGGCCGTCGGGGTCGCCGAAGCGCGACGTGGGAGCGTAGTAGCCCGTCACCTGGTAGCCCCATGAGCCGCCGAACGGGTGCTCCATAACCGGCATCAGCTCGACGTGGCTGAAGCCCATCTCGGTGCAGTACGCGGCCAGCTGCGCGCCGGCGGTGGCGTAGTCGATCGCTGCGCCGTCGGGGCCCTGGCGCCAGGAGCCGAGGTGGACCTCGTATATCGACATGGGGTCGTGGTGCGCGTCCCACCCCGCCCGCGCCTTCATCCACCGCTCGTCGCGCCAGCGGTGCTCGGAGCGTTCCACCACCGACGCCGTCGCCGGCGGCACCTCAGCGGCGCGGGCCATCGGGTCGGCCTTGAGGTGGACGGCGCCATCGGCGCCGGTGACGCTGAACTTGTAGTGCAGCCCGGCGCCGGTGCCGGGCAGGAACAGCTCCCACACCCCGCTCATCCCCAGGGAGCGCATCGGGTGGGCGCGGGGGTCCCAGGATGACGCGTCGCTGGCCACGGCCACGGCCCGCGCGCTGGGCGCCCAGACGGCGAAGGCCGTGCCCGCGACCCCCTCGTGCTCGACGACGCGGGCCCCGAGCCGCATCCAGAGCTGCCGGTGGCGGCCCTCGCCGACGAGGTGCAGGTCAAGCTCGCCCAGCGTCGGCGTGAACCGGTAGGGGTCGTCACCCGTCCAGCGGCCGGCATCGTTCTCGAAGGTCAGCCGGTAGTCGCCCGCGGCGTTGTCGAGGCGCAGTTCGAACAGGCCACCGTCGTGGACGCGCTCCATCGGCAGGCTCCGCCCGCCCACCTCGACGAACGCCCGAGCCGCGGCCGGGTGGAGGGCGCGGATGGCGACGCCCCCGGTGACCTCGTGGCGGCCCAGCACGGAGTGGGGGTCGTGGTGGACACCCCCGACCAGGCGATCGACGTCCTCGCGGGCGACGGTGGCGGCGGCCCGGCTCACACCTGCCGCTCCAGGAACTCGATCGGGATCCAGGCGAGGTCGGGGCGGTGGCCCAGCTCATAGCCAACCTCGTAGATCGCCTTCTGGACTTCGAACGCCTTCAGCAGCACCGCCGTCGAGGCCGCGTCGGGGAGCAGCCCGCCGGCCCCCGTCTCGGCCGTGTACGCGGTCCAGAACGCCTCCCGGTTGACCTCCGCCCAGGCGTCGCGGAAGCGGCGCAGGTGG
Organism: Chloroflexota bacterium; assembly: GCA_034666445.1. GTDB lineage: Bacteria > Chloroflexota > Dormibacteria > DASZGP01 > DASZGP01 > JAXDLV01. The sequence goes on from JAXDLV010000048.1 coordinate 3,249, forward strand.
TCCCAGTCGGTGTCCCGGCTGGTGGACCAGTCGACCAGCGCGACGGCGGCGGCGTAGTCAAAGGAGCGGAGCATGCCGGCGACGTCGCGCAGCGGCGACCAGCGCTCGCGGCGGCGGCCGACGGGGCGATCGGGCTCGCCCTCGAAGTCCAGCACGGTCCAGCCGGAGTCCGTTCGGACCAGCTGGCCGAGGTGGAGGTCGCCGTGGAGGCGAACCGCCGTCCCGCCGGACTCCAGCTGCCCGACGGCGCCGACGATCGCCCGCAGCCGCTCGACGGGTAGGTCCGCCAGGCGATCCGGGTGGCCCGCGAGGAGCGCGTCCAGGTCGCCCGTCATCTGCTCCGCCCAGGCCTCGACCCGCTGGTGGTCGGCGTGCTCGTGGGCCAGCGCCGGTGGCATACCCGGGGAGGCGAGGGCGACGTGCATCGCCGCGATGACGTGGCCGAGGCGCTCCGCCTCGGGGGTGAAGTCGGAGCCCTGGTCGTCCACCACCTGGCGCGCGTCGGCGCCGGGTTCGACCTCCTCGACGGCGACGTCGTACAGGTCGCGCAGGCTGGTGAGCGCCATCTGGAACCCGTCGGTGGCGTTGTGGAGGTAGGGCTGCAGCACCGCCAGGACAGTGGTGCGACCGCCATCGTCATATTCCAGGACCCCGCTCGGAGCGGCGATGTGCCGGAACCCGGCGGCGTCGAGCGCCTCCAGCATCTCGATCTCGGGCGAGCTCTCCGCCTCCACGCGGCGGAAGAACTTCATCAGCTCCGCCTCCTCACGCAGCAGCGAGCTGTTGCTCTGCTCGCGCCCCAGCGGCCGCACCGACCCCGGCTCGGGCACCGCCAGCTCGGCCCGGGCGCGCCCGGTGAGGCGACCGGCGGCCATCCCGACCTCCGTGCCATCGGTGACCAGCCGCCACATCCGCAGCGCGGCGGCGGGGTCGAGCAGGGCGTCGAGCGCCAGCGCGCCGGCGGTGGTGCGGGTGACCACCGCGTGGTCGCCCGGGGAGTCGTCGCCGGCCGCCCTGACCGACAGCGGCACCTGGTACCGCTCGGGCTCGGCGTCCTCGTACGTGACCTCGACCAGGACCTGGAGCACGGCGGGTTCTCCCGGCAGCCTGCCGGCGTCCACGACGCGGAGGCCGGTGGCGGCGCGTTCCCGGCTGGCAAACCAGCGCTGCCGCGACACGTAGCCGAGCAGGGCGCCCTCGGGGTCGTCGATGCCCGCGTCGCGAACCAGCTGCTCGGCGTCGGCCGGGCTCACCGGGGGGCCTCCAGCAGGAACCAGTAGAAGCCGTGCGACCCCATCGTGAGCAGGTAGGGCAGGTCCCCGATGCGGGGGAAGTGGACCTTGCCCACCAGCTCCACCGGCGTCCAGCCGCTGAAGCGGCGGAGGTCCAGCTCGACGGGCTGGGCGAAACGCGAGAGGTTGTTGACGCACAGGATCGTCTCGTCCTCGCCGCGGCGGAGGAACGCGAAAACCGATGGGTTGCTGGCGTCGAGCGCCTCGAAGTCGCCCTCGCCGAAGACGGGGTGGCGGCGCCGCACGGCGAGGAACCGGCGCAACCAGTGGAGCAGCGACGACTCGTTGCGCTGCTGCGACTCGACGTTGACCGAGGCAAAGCCGTAGACCGGGTCCATCAGCGGCGGCAGGTAGAGCTGGGCGAAGTCGGCGCGGCTGAAGCCGGCGTTGCGGTCGGCGGTCCAGTGCATCGGCGTGCGCACCCCGTCGCGGTCACCGAGGTAGACGTTGTCCCCCATCCCCAGCTCGTCGCCGTAATAGAGGATGGGCGTGCCCGGCAGCGACAGCAGCAGCCCATAGAAGAGCTCCATCTGGCGGCGGCCGTTGTTGAGCAGCGGCGCCAGCCGGCGGCGGATGCCCAGGTTCAGCTTCATCCGCGGGTCGCGGGCGTACTCCGAGTACATGTAGTCGCGCTCGTCATCGGTCACCATCTCGAGGGTCAGCTCGTCGTGGTTGCGCAGGAACAGGCCCCACTGGCCGCCGCTGGGGATCGGGGGGGTGCGCTCCAGGATCTCGGTGATCGGGTAGCGCTGCTCCCGGCGCAGGGCCATGAACATGCGCGGCATCAGGGGGAAGTGGAAGCACAGGTGGCACTCGGGGCGCTCCTCGGTGCCGAAGTAGTCGACGACGTCCTCGGGCCATTGGTTGGCCTCGGCCAGGAGGATGCGCTCGCCGCCGTACTCCCGGTCGACGGTCTCCCGCAGCTCGGCCAGGAAAGCGTGCGTCTCCGGCAGGTTCTCGCAGTTGGTGCCGTCGCGCTCATAGAGGTACGGCACGGCGTCGAGGCGGAAGCCGTCGAGCCCTACGTCGAGCCAGAACCGGACGACGTTCATCATCATCTCGCGGACCTCGGGGTTGTCGTAGTTGAGGTCCGGCTGGTGGCTGAAGAAGCGGTGGAAGTAGAACGCCCCCGCCTGCTCGTCCCACGTCCAGTTGCTGGACTCGGTGTCGATGAAGATGATCCGCGCGTCGCTGTAGCGGGTGGGGTTGTCGGACCACACGTACCAGTCGCGCTTGGGGTTGTCGGGCGAGGAGCGGGCCTCCTGGAACCAGGGGTGGGCGTCCGACGTGTGGTTCATGACGAGGTCGACGATCACCCGGATGTTGCGCCGGTGGGCCTGCCGCACCAGGCCGCGAACGGCGTCGATGTCGCCGTACTCCGGCTGCACCGAGAAGTAGTCGGAGATGTCGTAGCCGCCGTCGCGCATGGGGCTCGTGTTGATCGGCAGCATCCAGATGCAGTCGATCCCCAGCCACTTGAGGTAGTCCAGCCGCGACGTGAGGCCGCGGATGTCGCCGACCCCGTCGCCGTTGCCGTCGGCGAAGCCCCGTACCAGGAGCTCGTAGAACACCCCGTGGCGGTACCAGGTCGGCTCCGCCGGGCGAGCGGTGGTGGCGGGGCGAGGGGCCTGCTTCATCGCTTCCCCGCCGGGCGGAGCGCGAAGACATGCGCGGGGGCCTTCGCCGGGTCGAGTCGGACATAGTTGCCGCCCGCCGTCCACCGGTAGGCGCGGCCGTCGAGCTCGTCCACCAGCTGGAGCGGCGCGGCGGGGTCCAGCCCAAGGGAGGCGTCGTCGAGCCAGACCGTCGCCTCGCGCACGTTGAAGGCATCCAGGTTGACCACCACCAGCAGGGTGTCCGCCCCCGCCTGGTCCTGCCGCGAGACGCAGAGGATGGCGTCGTTGTCGACGTGGTGGAGGCGCAGGGTCCGCATCAGGGCGATCGCCTCGGCGTGGCGGCGGCGGGTGGCGTTGACCCGGGTGACCATGGGCGTCAGCCCCGCGGCCGGGTCCCAGGCCCGGGGCCGCAGCTGGTACTTCTCGGAGTCCAGGTACTCCTCGCTGCCTGGCTTCACGGGCTTGTTCTCGAACAGCTCGAAGCCGCTGTACATCCCCCAGCTGGCGCATGTGAGCGCGGCCAGCACCAGTCGCACGCCAAAGGCCGGCGGCCCGCCGGCGACGAGGTACTCGTGGAGGATGTCGGGCGTGTTGACCCAGAAGTTGGGGCGCAGGTAGTCGACGGCCTGCCCCGTCGACAGCTCGGTGAGGTACTCCGTCAGCTCGGCCTTGGTGTTGCGCCAGGTGAAGTACGTGTAGGACTGCGTGAAGCCCACCTTGGCCAGCCGCTCCATCACCCGCGGGCGGGTGAACGCCTCGCTGAGGAAGATCACGTCGGGGTGCTCGCCGTGCACGCCGTCGATCAGCCACTGCCAGAAGTCGAAGGACTTGGTGTGCGGGTTGTCGACCCGGAAGACGCGCACGCCGTGGGCGATCCAGTGGTCGACGACGTCCCTCAGCGCTTCCCAGAGGCCGTCGCGGTCGGCGGTGTCGAAGTCGATTGGGTAGATGTCCTGGTATCGCTTGGGCGGGTTCTCGGCGTAGCGGATGCTGCCGTCGGGGCGGTGCTTGAACCAGTCGGGGTGCTCGGTGACCCACGGGTGGTCGGGGCTGCACTGCACCGCGAAGTCGAGCGCCACCTCCAGCTTCTGCCTGCTGGCAGCGGCAACGAAGGCGTCGAAGTCGGCAAGGCTCCCGAGGTCGGGGTGGACGGCCTTGTGGCCGCCCTCGGGGCCGCCGATGGCCCACGGGCTGCCGACATCCGCCGCCCCGGCGGTGAGGCTGTTGTTGGGACCCTTGCGGTAGGCGCTCCCTATCGGGTGTATCGGCGGCAGGTAGACGATGTCGAACCCCATCGTCGCGATCGCCTTCAGCCGCGCCGTGGCGGTCTTGAAGGTGCCCGACCTGCTGTCCGCCGCGCCCTCCGAGCGGGGGAACATCTCGTACCAGGCGCTGAAGCCGGCGAGGGTGCGATCGACCCACAGCGGGTAGGGTCCCGCGGCGGCAGCCCCGGCGCGGTCCACGGTGCGCCGCATCAGCGCCACCGCCCGGGCGGCGCGCGCCGCGCGCAGCCGCGCCGCGGGTCTGTTCATCTGGTGCAGCGCCGCGGCCAGCAGCTGCAGCTCACCGGCGTCGCGCGGCGAAAGGCCGCGACGGGCAGCGCGGGCCTCCACCATCAGGCGGCCCTCCTCCAGCTCGAGGTCGATGTCCTGGCCGGCGTCAGAGCGGAGGATGAGGTCGCGCAGCCACGTGCCGTACGTGTCGACCATGCCGTGCAGCGTCATCGACCAGGCGCCGACAGCGTCGGGGGTGTGGTGGCCGCGCCACCGGTCGTTCCCGGCGGGCAGGAGCTCGACCTCCACACGCGCCGCCGCGGACGCCCCAGCGCGTCGCCTCCCCGGCGTCGCCGGCGGGGTCAGCACCGCCCAGGCCAGGAGCTCGTCGGTGCCGGTGGTCAGCACGTCGGCACTGACCTCCAGCGGGAAGCCCGCGGTGGCCTTGGCGGCGAAGCATCCTCCGTCGACCACCGGGCGCGCGTGCTCGATGACCACGGCCTTCACTCTCTGCGCAGCACCACCAGGGAGCGGCCCGGCATCGCCACGGCCGCCCCCGCGTCGACCTCCCGCTGGGGGAGCTCGCCCTCCACCGACGTGTCGAGGATCACCGTCCAGCGCTCCCCCCAGCCGTGGGGGATGCGCCACTCGATGTCCTCCTCCCCGGCGTGGAGGAGCACCATCAGGTTGGTGTCGATGATGGCCTCGCCGCGCGAGCCGCGGTCGGGGATCTCCCCGCCGTTGAGGACCATCCCCAGGGAGCGCTGGTCGTCGTCGAACCACTCGTCGTCGGTAAGTTCGACGCCGCCGGGCAGGTACCAGCCGATGTCCTTGCGCCCCGAGCCGCGCACCTCCTGGCCGGAGAAGAAGCGCTGCCTGCGCAGCACCGGGTGGGCCATGCGCATCGCCACCAGCGCCCGAGTGAAGGCCGCCATGTCGTCGTCCGCTTCGTCCCAGTGGATCCACGAGACATCGGTGTCCTGGCAGTACGCGTTGTTGTTGCCGCCCTGGGTGCGCCCGAGCTCGTCACCGTGGAGGACCATCGGGCAGCCCTGCGAGATGAATATGGTGGCCAGCAGGTTGCGCCGCTGGCGACGGCGCAGCGCCACCACGGCGGCGTCGTCGGTCTCCCCCTCCACCCCGCAGTTCCATGACCGGTTGTCGTCGGTGCCGTCCTGGTTGTCCTCGCCGTTGGCGTCGTTGTGCTTCTCGTCGTAGGTGACGAGGTCGCGGAGGGTGAAGCCGTCGTGGGCGGTGACGAAGTTGACCGACGCCCAGGGCCGGCGGCCGTCGCCCTGGTAGAGGTCACTGGAGCCCGTCAACCGGTATGCGAGGTCGCGCACCCCGGAGGCGCCACGCCAGTAGTCGCGGACGGTGTCGCGGTACTTGCCGTTCCACTCCGCCCACCTCACCGGGAAGTTGCCCACCTGGTAGCCGCCCTCGCCGACGTCCCACGGCTCGGCCACCAGCTTCACCTGGGAGAGCACGGGGTCCTGGTGGATGATGTCGAAGAACGCCGACAGGCGGTCGACCTCGTAGAACTGCCGCGCCAGCGCTGACGCGAGGTCGAAGCGGAAGCCGTCGACGTGCATCTCGGTGACCCAGTAGCGCAGCGAGTCCATGATCATCTGCAGCGCCTGCGGGTGGCGGACGTTGAGGCTGTTGCCCGTGCCCGTCACGTCGAAGTAGTGTCGCGGGTCGTCCTCGACCAGCCGGTAGTAGGCGGCGTTGTCGATGCCGCGGAGGGCCACCGTCGGCCCCAGGTGGTTGCCCTCCCCGGTGTGGTTGTAGACGACGTCGAGGATCACCTCCAGGCCCGCCGCGTGGAGGGCCCGGACCATCGCCTTGAACTCGCGCACCTGGCCGCCACCGGTGCCGCTGGACGAGTACCGGCCCTCGGGGGCGAAGTAGCCGACCGAGTCGTAGCCCCAGTAGTTCACCAGCCCCTTCTCCACCAGGTGCCCCCCGTCGATGAAGTGGTGCACGGGCATCAGCTCCACCGCCGTGACGCCGAGGCCGCCGAGGTGCTCCACCGCCGCCGGGTGCGCCAGGCCGGCGTACGTGCCGCGCAGGTCCTCGGGCACGTCCGGGTGCAGCATCGTGAAGCCCTTCACGTGGGCCTCGTAGATGACGGTGTCGGCCCAGCTGACGTTGGGGCGGCGGTCGTCGCCCCAGGGGAACGCGCTGTCGACCACGACGGAGCGGGGCACGGACCCGGACGAGTCGGTTTCGCTGGGCACGGTGTCGTCCTCGCCGAGGACGTAGCCGAAGAGGTCGGGACCCCACCGGAAGGCGCCATCGATGGCCCGCGCATAAGGGTCGAGCAGCAGCTTGCTGGAGTTGAAGCGATGGCCCTCGTCGGGGGCGTACGGACCGTGGACCCGGAAGCCGTAGCGCTGGCCGGGCCCGACCTTGTCGACGTAGCCGTGCCACACGAGGTCCGTCCGCTCCGCCAGCGAGTGGGTGGACGCCTCGGCGCCGTCCTCGTCGTGGAGCACCAGCTCGACCGCCTCCGCGTTCTCCGCGAAGACGGCGAAGTTCGTCCCCTCCCCGTCCCAGGCCGCGCCCAGCGGGTGGTCGGCGCCCGGCCAGGTGGGTGGCGCCTCGGGACGTGGCCGTGCCACGGGCTCGGTCGGGGCTGCCTGGACGCCGGTTTCGGCCAAGTTACCTCCTGCTGGGCTGACCATATCGAATGCCGCCACCGGCGCGCGCGGTGCCCGTCGGCGCGACAGAGCGGCGCCCCGCCTACGATCGCCCGGTCGCCCGGGAAACGCCCCCTGATAGCATCGTACTCACCAACTGTGAGAGGTCAATTGTACCGATCCCAAACCCGGCCGGCCTCTCCCCACGGGTGACGCGAGCGGCCCGTAGCGGCCGGCCCGACCCGGCGGCCTGGGGGGTCGAGCTTGAGTTCACGGACGCCGCTGGGCGCCGCAGGCGGCCGTCGGCGACGGCCGTGCGCCGCGCCCTCGAGCTGATGGGCGCCGGCGCGCCGGCCCCACCGCCTGCGCCGATCGCGTTCGTCCGGCCCGGGGGGCCGACGCCCGCCGGCCTGGCGCGCGTCCGCCTGGAGGGCGGCGGTGAGGTCGCGCCGGGTCGGCGCCTGCCGCCCGACCTGCCCCTCGGCTACCACGGCGGCACCACCGACGCGGGCGAGCCCCTGACCGTCGTCTGCGGTCCCGGGGTCTGCGCCCCGCCGCCCGCGCGTGCCTGGGGCTGGTCGGCGCAGCTGCACAGCCTGCGCTCCGCCGGCGGCTGGGGCATCGGCGACCTCGGCGTCCTGCGCGACCTCGGCCGCTGGGCCGCGGGCGCCGGGGCAGCGGTCGTATTGGTCAACCCCCTCCACGCCCCCCTCCCGGTGACGCCCCAGCAGGCCAGTCCCTAC
>JAXDLV010000049.1:0-6225 GCA_034666445.1 Chloroflexota bacterium
GCATCACGGCGTCGGTGCCGTCGAGGATTGCGTTGGCGACGTCGCTGGCCTCGGCACGCGTGGGCCGCGGGCTCTGCACCATCGACTCCAGCATCTGCGTCGCGGTGACCACGGGCTTGCCCAGCGCCATCGCGTGCGAGATGACGCGTTTCTGCATCACCGGCACCTGCTCCGGCGACAGCTCCACGGCCATGTCGCCGCGCGCCACCATGACGCCGTCGCTGGCCTCCAGGATGCTGTCGAGCCGCTCCAGGGCGGCGGCGCGCTCGAGCTTGGCTATCACCGGCTGGCGGCCACGCAACCGCCGGATTCGGTCCTTCACCGCGGTGATGTCGGCGGCGCTGCGGACGAAGGAGAGGGCCACGATGTCCACGCCCTGGCGGATGCCGAAGCGCAGGTCGTCGAGGTCCTTGTCGGTCACTGCCGCGACCGGCACGTCGACGCCCGGCAGGTTGAGGCCCTTGTGCTCGCGGAGCTCGTGGCCCCGCACGCACCGCGCGGTCACGGTGTCGCCGTCGATGCTGCTGACCCGCATCTCGATGTGGCCGTCGTCGAGGAGGAGACGGCTGTTCGGCTTGACCAGCTGCGCAAGGGTCTTCAGCGAGACGCCGATGCGGTCGCCGCCGCCAACCTCGCACGTGGGGTCGAAGACGATCTTGCGGCCCCGCTTCAGCGGCAGCGACCCGCCGGCGATCAGGCCGACGCGGATCTTGGGGCCGCCGAGGTCCTGCAGGATGGCCACCGGCCAGCCGATCTTCTCCGACGCCTTGCGAACCAGGCGGATCGTCTCGGCGTGCTCGCTCTGGCTGCCATGGGAGAAGTTGAGCCGGACGATGTCGACCCCCGCGGCCAGCACGCGGCTGAGCATCGGCTCGCGGTCCGAGGCGGGCCCGAGCGTGGCGACGATGCGGGTGCGTCGACCCGACTGGCGGCGCGGCATCAGCGCATCGTACTTCGGCGCCGCCGCCGGGTCGTGCCGAGCGCGATGACTCCCGCGGCGCCCACCCCGCCTGCGGCCAGAGCCGCCACCGCCGGTGCCGCCGCGCCGCGCGTGTCGGGCAACGTGCTGTCGCCGGCCGGCACGGCCGGTGATGGCGACGGCCGCGGGCCGGGCTCCTCCGCGTAGGTCATCGACAGCGCGTGGACAAGGTCGCGGTAAGCGAAGAACGCGGGCTTCGGCTGGTAGGCGTCGTCCATGATCCCGTACTGCTGCTGGAAGTTGGGCGAGGCGGAGTCGGCGTCGCGCAGGTCGAACCAGCGGTAGTCGGTCACATGGTGCTTGCGGCGCAGCAGGTCGAAGTCGTTGACCATCGTCTGCAGCGACGCGGCCTGGTCGGCCTCGGTGCGGCCCGGACCCGTCGGCCAGCCGTTCTCCTGCACGTGGATGTCGATGTTGTCAGAGATCCCCGCCTGCGGCAGGAAGCAGTCGCGCAGGACCGTCAGGGCGTTGATAATCGCACCGGTCTCGGTGCCCGGCGCCGGCGGGAAGAACGTCCCGGGGTAGGCGTCGAGGCCGACCCAGTCGAGGGCGGCGGCAAACTCCGGGCCGCCGTGGTCGTGGAGGTAGGTCCAGAAGTCGTCCTCGTTGCTGGGATCGCTGCGGTAGAACCAGTTGAAGCCGATGCCGACCTGGCCGTAGCCGTCGGCCAGGACCTGCGCCTTCGCCGCCTCGACCCCCTGGATCAGGGCGTCGCGACCGCCCGTGAAGGTGCCGTCGGAGGAGTCGCCGGAGATCGTGAAGTTCACCTCGTTGGTGACCTGGAAGCCGATGACCCCGGGGTTGGCGCCGTAGCGATGCACGACATCGCGGACCCAGGCGACGTAGGCGGGGACGTCACCGCCACCGGCCACCTTGTAGCGCAGCACGTACTCCACCTCGTAGCCGAGCCCGGTGTAGTGGCTGACCAGCCCGGCGGCAACCGCCTCCTCCTCGGCGTCCGTCCCGGTGCCGGTGTAGGAGCGGTAGAGGTGAACGACAAAGGGCCCGCCAGGCGGGCGCAGTTCGTCCAGCGCGGCGTCGATGGCGGCCTGCGACTCCGGGGTAGCGCCCGCCGGCAGCACCAGCTGGCCCGCCGGGCCGCCGGGGTAGATGCCGAAGCGCATCCCGGGGCCGGGCGGCCGGGGGCCGTCGACGGACTGACCGAGGTCGCCCTGGCAGAACTGGTCGGCGGAGGCGTTGCGGGCCGGCGCCGCCACGACGCCGAGCCAGCTGGCCATCGCCAGCGCCAGCGCCACCCCGACCCTGCCCATAGGCCGTAAGCGTATTCCCGGCCTCCGCCTCGTAGGATCTGCCCATGCGCGACCGCTGGGAGGCACTGCAGGACTGGCAGCGCGCGGTGATCGCATTTCCCCTGATGTTCGTCTTCCTCTTCCTGCTGAACTGGGGCCCGTTCGCGCAGCCGCTGGGCAGCTCGTTGATATATGGCGTCATCGAAGGCGCCCTGTTCACCGGGCTGCTGCTGGTGGCGACCAACGCCGAGAAGAACCGGCGCAGCAAGGACGGCGGCTGACGCGCCGGCGCGTCGCCATCGGCCGCCCCGGCATAATCAGCTGATGGCGGGAACCCGGCCGCCCCGGTTGCGAAGCCTGGGGGTGGCGTTGTTGATGGCGATCGGCGTGTCGCCGCTGCTTGCGACCGTGCCCCCGCTGGGCGGCGGCGCGGCGCTGGCGGACGACGCCTACAGTGCCACCGTGCGGCGGACGTCGCACGGCATCCCCCACATCCTGGCGTCCAACTACGGCGGCATCGGGTTCGGCTACGGCTATGCCTTCGCGCAGGACAACCTCTGCGTCATCGCAGACCAGTACGTGACCGTCAGCGCCGAGCGCTCCCGCTACTTCGGCCCCGACGCCACGTGGAACTTCCGCGCCAACGGCACCGTCAACAACAACCTCAACAGCGATTTCTTCTTCCAGCAGATCAACGACTCCCACGTGGTCGAGGACCTGTATGCCAAGCCGCCTCCGGACGGCCCCGTGGACGGCGCCCGGGAGGCGATCCGGGGCTACGTCGCGGGCTACAACAAGTACCTCGCGGACGTGGGCGTGGCGAATATCTCCGACCCCCACTGCCAGGGCGCGGACTGGGTCCGGCCGATCACCGAGTTGGACGCGGTCCGCCGCTTCTACCAGCTGGCGCTGCTGGCGTCAGGGGCGGTGGCGATCGACGGCATCGGCAGCGCCCAGCCGCCCACCCCTCCGGTCCCGTTCTTCGACGGCCTCAGCCAGGCCCAGCTGCTGCAGCTCAAAGAGCGCTTTGACCAGATGCACGAGATCGGCAGTAACGCCTACGGCCTGGGCCGCGACGCCACCGACAACGGCCACGGCATGGTGCTGGGCAACCCCCACTTCCCCTGGGAGGGTTCCGAGCGCCTCTACCAGGCGCAGCTGACGATCCCCGGCGTCCTCGACGTCGAGGGCTCGAGCCTGTTCGGCGTGCCGATCGTCCTGATCGGCCACACCATCAGCCTGGCCTGGAGCCACACCGTCTCCACGGCCTACCGGTTCACCCCCTACCAGCTGACGATCGTGCCCGGCTCACCCACGACCTACATGTACGACGGCCAGCCGCGGGCGATGACCTCGCGCACGATGACCGTCCAGGCCAAGCAGGCTGACGGCAGCCTGCAGCCGGTCTCCCGAACGCTCTGGAGCACCCACTACGGGCCGATCCTGACCTCGGTGCTGAACCTGCCCCTGTTCCCGTGGACGCCCGTGACCGCGTTTGCGATGCGCGACGTGAACGCCGCCAACTTCCGCTATATCAACCACTTCTTCGCGGTGAACAAGGCGCACACGGTGGGCGAGCTGTACCAGATCCAGGCCGACCTCCACGGCATCCCGTGGGTCAACACCATCGCCGCCGACAATGCCGGTGACGCCTACTACGGCGACGTCTCCAACGTCCCCAACGTCTCCAACGCCAAGGCCCAGGCGTGCAACACCCCCGCCGGCGCGGCGGCCTTCGCGCTGCTGGGGCTGCCCATCCTCGACGGCTCCAAGTCGTCCTGCGAGTGGGACGTCGACGCCGACTCGCCCCAGCCGGGCACCTTCGGCACCAGCCACCTGCCCCACCTCTTCCGCACCGACTACGTCACCAACAGCAACGACAGCTTCTGGTTGACCAACCCGGAGGAGCCGCTGGCCGGTTTCGCCCGCATCATCGGCGATGAGGAGACGGCCCGCAGCCTGCGCACCCGCCTCGGCCTGATCCAGGTGCAGCAGCGCCTCGACGGCAGCGACGGCCGCCCGGGCACCCGCTGGAGCACGGCGGACCTCCAGGAGACCGTGTTTGGCAACCGCCAGTACACCGGCGAGCTGGCCCGCGACGACCTCGCGACGATGTGCGAAACGCTCCCCGGGGGCATGGCACCGACCAGCAGCGGCCCGCCGATCAACGTCAGCGCCGCGTGCCCGGTCCTGAGGGCCTGGGACCTCCATGACAACCTCGACAGCAACGGCGCGATCCTCTTCCGCCGCTGGTTCGAGCACGTGCGCGGCACCGTCCCGAGCCCGGCACCCAACCCCACGATCTGGAGCACGCCCTTCAGCACCGCCGACCCCGTCAACACGCCGCGCGACCTGAACACGAGCAACCCCCTGATCAAGAGCGCCCTGGGTGACGCGGTCAAGGACCTGACCACGGCCGGCATCCCGCTGGACGCGCCGCTGCTCGGCTACCAGTTCAAGACCAAGAACGGCGAGGACATCCCCATCCACGGCGGCCCCGGCAGCGACGGGGTGTTCAACGCCATCAACGTCGGCTGGTCGTCGCCCGAGGCCTACAACGACGTCCCCCACGGCTCGAGCTTCGTGATGGTGGCCCACTTCAACGGCACCGTCTGCCCCGACGTGAAGACCATCACCACCTACTCCCAGTCGACCGACCCCACGTCGCCCTACTTCGCCGACCAGACCCGGATGTTCTCCAATAAGGAGTGGGTCGACGAGGCCTACTGCGAGGCCGACATCGCCGCCGACCCCAACCTCACCACCCAGGCGCTCGTCGACAGCCCGCGGCCGCAGGCCTTCCTGCCCAACTCGTCGTGGACGGCCTCGATCGTGACCTGGCTGGGCATCCTGTTGGGCCTGTGCCTGGTCGTCGGACGCATCGTCCTGCGGGCCCGGCGCGGTAAGGTGGCCGCATAGACCATTGAGGAAGGAGGCCGCGCTGTGAAGCTAGTCGATGTGAGGCGCCGGGTGGTTGCCCGCGTGAGCATGGTCCTGGTCGCGCTTGGGGCGGCCGCGTTCCCCGCGGCTATCGGCACGATTGGGGCACGGGCCGCAACGACGAACTGCGCCGGGCTGCAGGCCGCCCTCGATGCCGGCGGCACCGTGACCCTGTCGGACACCGCGCTGTGCACCGGTAGCTACACGATCACAGTGCCGGTCGTCCTCCAGGGCGCCGATGCCAACCAGGGGTTTGACGGGAGCTCGCACCCGGGCACCCGGGTCCTGGGCGGGGCCGACGCGGGGGCCGTCACCATCGAGGGGCTGACGTTCCAGGACAGCTCCTGCGGCGCGTTCCTCGGGGGCGCCATCATGCTCGGGGGCGATGTCCGGCCGCGGATCATCAACAACCGCTTCTATCGGAACTCCTCCGACGAGTCCGGCGGCGCGGTGGCGCTGCTTCCCGACACCCCCGGGAGCATCGAGGTCACCGGCAACACATTCGGGAGTGCAGGGAACGGCAACAGCGCCTCGGGCTCGGGCGGAGCCCTGTTCATCGCCGGCACCGACCCGGTGGTCAGCAACAACACCTTCACCGCCAACACCCTGTCGGTTGACACTCCCAACACCAACCGCGGCGGCGCCGGGATGTTCCTCTCACTGTCAGCGACGGAGGCGGGCCACTCGGGCAGCGTCACGAACAACAGCTTCTTCAACAACGCCGGGCACCTGATGGGTGGCGGCGCGACCATCGAGATCAGCGCCAGCCCCGCGGTCGCGGTGCCGTTCACCGTCGCCGGCAACACCTTCCGGGGCAACTCGCTGCTCGCCAACACGGCGAACTTCGTCACCCACCTCGGCGGCGGGCTCCTGCTCGAGCGGCTGGCGACGGGCACCACCACGCAGTCCCACAACGTTTTCGACGGCAACGTCGTCACTGCCCCCACGACCAGCGCCAGCGACAGCTTTGACTACGGCGGTGGCGGCGAGTTCCTCAGCGGGGGCACCACCACCAGCCTCGACGACACCTTTCTCAACAACCGGGTGGAGACCGGC
>JAXDLV010000050.1:0-6324 GCA_034666445.1 Chloroflexota bacterium
GTGATGTAGCTCGCGGCGTCACTGGCGAGGAAGACGGCGGCCGCGGCGAGCTCCTCGGGGGTGCCGAAGCGGCCCATCGGCGCCTCCTGCGCCCAGCGCTCCAGCTCCGCGGCCTCGTCCACCCCCGCGGCCGCGGCCCGGAAGCGGGCGATCTCGCGGATGCGGTCGGTGAGGATGTGCTCGGTGGCGATGCTGTTCACCCGAACGGCGGGGGCCGCCTCCCGGCTGAGCGTCTTGGCCATGCCGACGATTGCCGGGCGGAACGCGTTCGACAGGAGCAGCATGTCGATCGGCTGCTTCACGGTCAGCGACGTGAGGTTGACGACCGCCCCCCCGCCGTCCTGGCGGAGCGATGGCAGGGCGGCGCGCGTGATCCGGACCGCGCTCATCAGCAGGGTGTCAAAGGCGTGTCGCCACTGGGCCTCGTCAATGCTCTCGAAGGTGCCGGGGGGCGGGCCGCCCGCGTTGTTAATAAGGACGTCGAGGCCGCCAAGCGTGTGGATCGCGGTGTCGACCAGCTCGGCGCACTCGTCTGGCTGGGCCAGGTCGGCGGCGACCGCCGTGACCTCTCCACGGTCGCCGAGCTCGGCCGCGGCGGCCTCGATCCGCTCGAGGTTGCCCGAGCTGATCACCACGCGACAGCCCTCGTCGAGGAGCGCCGCCGCGACTGCCTTGCCAAGGCCCTTGCTGGCCGCCGTGACGAGCGCGCGCCTGCCCCTGAGCCCGGTCTCCACGGGGCAATCGTAGGCGACCGTGGCGGGACCGGCGGCGGCGGGACCGTCGATAGACTCTGCCAATGCCGGCCATCAAGTCGCTGATCTGCCGCGAGTGCCAGAACGAGGTGGAGGAGCAGGCCACCCACGTCTGCGACCTTTGCTTCGGTCCGCTCGAGGCGCGCTACGACTACGGCCAGGTGGCCGGGATCAGCCGGGAGTCGATCGAGGCCGGGCCGAACTCGATCTGGCGCTACCGCGACCTGCTGCCGCTGGCGCCGGGGGACGCGCCGGTGACGCTGGGGGAGGGGATGACGCCGCTGGTTCACGCCGAGCGGCTGGGGGCCGAGCTGGGCCTGTCCAACCTTTACCTCAAGAACGACACGATGAACCCGACCAACTCGTTCAAGGACCGGGTCGTCAGCGTGGCCGTGTCCTGGGCCCGCGCCCACGGCTTCGACACCATGGCCTGCGCCTCGACGGGGAACCTGGCCAACTCGGTGGCCGCCTACAGCGCCCGGGCCGGGATGCGCTGCTTCGTCTTCATCCCCGCCAACCTCGAGGTCAGCAAGGTGCTGACCACGTCGGTGTTCGCCCCCAACGTCGTGGCGGTCGAGGGCAACTACGACGAGGTCAACCGGCTCTGCTCGGAGCTTGCCGACACCTACAGCTGGGCCTTCGCCAACATCAACGTGCGGCCGTTCTACGCCGAGGGCAGCAAGACCCTGACCTTCGAGACCGCGGAGCAGCTCGGCTGGCGCCTGCCCGATGAGATCGTGGTGCCGATCGCCTCGGGCTGCCAGTTCGTGAAGCACAACAAGGCGATCCAGGAGCTGATCGAGCTGGAGCTGGTCGACCCGGGGCCGTACCCGAGGCTGACCGGCGCCCAGGCGCTCAACTGCTCCCCGGTGGCGACGGCCTTCAAGGAGGGCACCAGCGTGCGCCCGGTGAAGCCGGACACGATCGCCAAGTCACTGGCGATCGGCAACCCCAGCGACGGCAAGTACGTGATCAACATCGCGACCGGCACGGGCGGGGTGGTCGAGACCGCCACGGAGGCGGAGATCGTCGAGTCGATCGAGCTGCTGGCGGGGACCGAGGGCATCTTCGCCGAGACCGCCGGTGGCGTCACGATCGGCGTGCTGCGCAAGCTGGCCGCGGCCGGCCGCTGGAAGGGCGACGAGACGGTCGTTGCCTACATCACGGGCCACGGCTTCAAGACGATCGAGGTCATCCCCGACCTGGAGCGTCACCGCCGGACGATCAAGCCGTCGGTTCGGGCTTTCGAGGACGCTTTCCCCGGCCTCTAGGCCCGTGCGCGCGATCGCCTTCGCCGGGCCGAGGCCAGACTCAGGATGACCGCCGAGCCGGCGATCGCCAGCATGAAAACGACGAACGCAACCAGGCTGGCCTTGTCGCCGACAGGAAGTCGAAGTATGGCCGCCACCAGGACGGTGCCCGCCAGGAGGGGGAGCCCTCCGACGAACGCGCCGACGATCCCGCCAAACGCGTAGCGTGTGCCAAGCGCATGGAGCGCCATTAGGGCGAGTAGGAATATCGAAGCGTTTCCCAGGAATGGCAGCGGCGATATCTCGCGTTGCCCCGGCTGCGCCTGGCATCCGCCCGGATACAGCCCGCAGCCGCTTGGTCCTGTGCTCGCGACGAAGGTGCCGTCGGCCAGCGGTGCCCCGTACGAGTAGGTCCGTCCCGCCTCCCCACCAGGGGGCAAGATGAACCTGATCGATCCGGCGGCGTTGACCACCAGCGCCAGGGCGAGCGCACTGGCCATGGCACCCGCCACGAGAAGTCCGCGCACCACTGGCAGATTTTGCATCCGAGATTGAGAACCTGCGAACAGGAGCCCGCCTAGGTTCGCCGGCCGCGCCGGGTGAGCAGCAGCGTCAGCATCGCCGCGGCCGAAGCGGCCACCAGCATCGCCACATAGGCGCCGATCGCCCAACCCGCCGCCGCTCCTGCGTCCGTCCGGCTGGCCACAGCCATCGCGGCCGGCGACAGGACGAGTGCTCCGATGAACGCGGCCAGGCCGTAGCGGAAGGGCGCCAGCACACCGAGGAGCACGAATGGGGCCACCGTGATCGCCAGGTCGACGAGCAGCGCAGTCCCGAACCAGTCAACCGGGTTCGTGCCGAGACAGCCATAGCCCTTGCACTCGTAGGTGGCGGCGAGCAGGGGAGCGCCGAGCCATCGCAGTTGCCCGCCAATGCTCTGCAGGTCGGCGGGGCGGGTGGCGACCTGGGTGATGCCGAGGAAGGCGAAGGCAACCCCGCCGAGCGTGGTCACCAGCCCGATGAGGCCGCCGTACAGCACTCCCAGGCCAGCACCGGTCAGCCGATTCCCCAGGCTCATACCAGCCACCTCCTCAATCTGTCGCGCGTCAGCATACGGGTCGCGGCGCGGCGTCGCAGCGTACAATTACGCACTTTTTCGAGATCATGGAGGCCGAGATGGCAGTCAAGGTTCGCGTTCCCGGTCCGCTGCGGCGGCTGACGGCGGGGGAATCCACCGTCGAGGTCGAGGGCAGCACCGTGGCCGAGGTGCTCGGCGCCCTGGAGTCGCAGTACCCGGGTTTCAAGGAGCGCATCTACGACCCCGAGGGCAAGCTCCGCCAGTTCGTCAACATCTACAAGAACGACGAGGACATCCGCTTCGGCTCCGGGCTGGAGACAGAGGTGGGCCCCGGGGACGACCTCTCGATCGTCCCGGCTGTCGCGGGCGGCTGACATGTCCAGGCGCCGGGTGAAGCTGACCTTCGCCCGCGACGCGGTGACCCAGCCCGTGATCTACGAGATCGGCCACCGCCATGACGTGGTCACCAACATCCGCCGCGCCGACATCACCCGGGACGAGGGCTGGGTGATCCTGGAGCTGGAGGGCACCGACGCCAACCTCGACGCGGCCGTCCGCTACTGCGAGGACCAGGGCGTGCGGGTCACCGCCGCCGAGGGCGACGTAGTCGAGTCCTAGGGCCGGTGATGCCCGCGCCGGTGCGAGACTGAGCTGATGCGCGTGGCCGTGGCGATGTCCGGCGGGGTGGACAGCTCCGTGGCGGCGGCCCTGCTCCAGGAGCAGGGCCACGATGTGTTCGGGATCACCCTCCAGCTCTGGCCGAAGGCGGCCGCCGACCTCGACCGCCACCACGGCTGCTGCTCGCTGGACGCCGTCGAGGACGCCCGCCGCGTGGCCACCCGACTGGACATCCCCTACTACGTCATCGACGTCCAGGCCGAGTTCCAGCGGCGGGTGATCGAGCCCTTTGTCGCCGACTACGCCGGCGGCCTGACGCCGAACCCGTGCATCTCGTGCAACCGCGAGGTCAAGTTCGACCTGCTGCTGGACCGCGCCCGCCGCGCGGGGGCCGACCGGCTGGCGACGGGGCACTACGCCCGCGTCGAGTCGGGCGAGGGCGGCTTCCGGCTGCTGCGCGCGGTGGATCCCGGCAAGGACCAGAGCTATGTCCTGTATGGAATGACCCAGGACCAGCTCGCCCGGGCGGCCTTCCCGCTGGGCCAGTGGCGCAAGGCTGACGTCCGGGAAAGGGCGCGCGGCCTGGGCCTGGTCACGGCCGACAAGCCCGACAGCGTCGAGATCTGCTTCACGGGGGGCGACGACTACCGCGCGGTGCTCGCCCGCCGCCGCCTCGACGCCGAGGGGGAGATCCGCTATGTCGATGGCCGGGTCCTGGGCCGGCACCCGGGGGTGTGGGGCTACACCGTGGGGCAGCGGTCGGGTCTCGGCGCCCTGCCGCGCGACCTCGCCGGCCCGCTGTTCGTGGTCGACATCGACCCCGCGAGCCGGGTCGTCACCGTTGGTCCCCGCGAGCGCCTCGCCAGCAACCGCGTGCTGGTTGGTGAGCTGACGTGGGTGGCGGGCGCGCCGCCCGCGCCGGAGTTCGACGCCGCTGTCAGGATCCGCTACGGCGCCGAGCCCGTGCCCGCCCGCGTCCTGGTGAAGGGCGAGGTGGCCGAGGTGATCCCCGACAGCCCGCTCTCGGCGGCGTCGCCGGGGCAGGCCGCCGTCCTGTACCGGGGCGACGAGGTGCTGGGAGGGGGGCGCATCCGGCGCCGAGCCGTCGCGGCGCCGGCCGTACCGGCTGCCGCCGGAGCGGTGGAGACCGCGGTTGGGTGACTGGATCCAGGTCCTCGTGGCCGTCTGGCGCGGCTTCCCCGGCTTCATCGTGTCGGGCCTGGTGGAGTGCCTCCTGCTGGTGGGCTTCCTGGACGCGGCGATGCGCGGCAAGAGGATCTACGGGGTGGCGGCGTTCGGGATGGCGGCGGTGCTCGTCGCGCGCATGGCGGAGGGCTACATGGAGGCCATCCCCAACACGGTGATGCGCGTCGGCGGCCTCCTGCTGGCGGGCGCCGTCGTGTTCATCGACCTCATCACCGAGGTGGTTGAGGACACCCCCGCGGAAGCCGAGCCCGAATAGGGAGCGCCGCTATAATCGACCACGATCCGAGCGGGGCGGTGTTTGTCGCGCCGGAGCAATAGGAGTCCTGATGCAGCCCTTTCTCGGACACATCGCGCTCTACGCTCTCATAGCGGCCGCCATGCCGGGCAGCATCGTCCTCCTTGCGCTCATCCTCACGCGCGTGCTCAAGACCGGCCGCGGCCAGGCCAGCACCGCGATCGACACCTACGAGAGCGGCATGGTGCCGATCGGTGAGGCCTGGATCAAGTACCACATCCAGTACTACATGTACGCCCTGGTCTTCGTGGTCTTCGACGTCGAGGTGGTGTTCCTCTACCCGTGGGCGGTCGTCTACCGACAGGCGGGCGTGTTCGCGCTCGTCGAGATCATGATCTTCATCGTGATCCTGCTGGTGGGGCTGGCCTACGCCTGGCGCCGCGGCGCCCTGCGCTGGACATGAGCGAGGAGCTGCCCGTGGTCGGCAACGGCGCGGCCACCGACTCCGTCGTCAGCCGGGAGCTGGAGCCGGGCATCCAGCACCACAGCGTCGGCTCCACCTTCGACATCCTGGTCGGCCCGCTCGACAAGATGATGAACTGGGGCCGGAGCAACAGCGCCTGGCCATTCGGCTTTGGCCTCTGCTGCTGCTTCATCGAGTTCATGTCGATGGTGGCGGCCAAGGTCGACATCGCCCGCTTCGGCGCCGAGGTTGCGCGCTTCTCGCCCCGGCAGAGCGACGTGATGATCGTCTCGGGGACGCTGACCAAGAAGATGGCGCCGGCGGTGATGCGCCTCTACCAGCAGATGGCGGAGCCGAAGTACGTGATCGCGATGGGCAACTGCGCGGTCTCCGGCGGGATCTTCAGCGGGGGCTACTCGCAGGTGGACGGGGTGGACCAGATCATGCCGGTCGACATCTACCTGCCGGGCTGCCCGCCGCGCCCCGAGGCGCTGGCCCACTCGATCATGGAGCTGCAGAAGCGGATGCGGCAGGAGAGCCTGATCCGCGGCATCCGCAACCAGGCGGCCATCGCGCCCGGGAACAAGGTCGCCCACCCCTGGGCCGCGCCGGAGCAGATCTTCCGCAAGCTCTACCGCCGCTTCTTCGACGAGGGCGCCACCGGGCCGAAGGCGCCGCCGCCCGCCGCCAACGCCCGCCCCCAGCCGCCGAAGGTGGAGGCC
>JAXDLV010000051.1:0-18495 GCA_034666445.1 Chloroflexota bacterium
CCTGAGGTGGTAGTCGGTGAACGCGAAGACGTCAGCCCCCTGGCCGTTCCGCGTCACCGAGAGTGCGATCGACCCGGCGCCCGGGATCCTGTAGGCCGTGGCGCAGGGCTCGGCGGCATGGCAGCGCAGGACCGCGGGGTCGGTCATCGCGGGGTTGGCATCCTCCGCCAGCTCCCCACTCACCACCAGGGTCTGACCCGAGACGCCGTACGCGATGGCGTCCACCTTCTGAAGCGAAGCCGGCAGCGCCGGTCCGGGTGTGAGGGTGTCAGTTGCGGCGTTGTAGGTCATCAACGCCGGCCCGCCGACGGTGATGCGGGCGGCGCCGGGAGGTGACGAGGGGTCAATGGCGGCCGCCGTGACGCCGGGGACAACGGTGCGGAACTTCTCCCCGCCGCTATCGCTCCTCTGCAGGCCCAGCCGCCCGATCGCGAAGATCGTCGGGTCGGCGGGGTACGAGGGTGGCAGCAGGATCCGGCCGCCGGCGAACGTCCTGCTCTGCATCTCGACCGGCTTCCAGGTCGACGCCCCGTCGCTGGTGCGGTACAGCCTCGCGCAAGTGGAATAGCACCCGTAGATGAGGACGCCGGAGGCAAAGGCCGTGTGGTCCCGCTCATAGTTGGGAGAGGGCGTCAGGTATTCAAAGGCCACGTCCTCGGGCGGCGCGTCCTGTGGTGGAGCCGCGGTGCCGTTCAGCAGTTCAGGGGCGGTCACCATCCCCGTATCCGCGCGCGCCGCGCCGGGGTTGCTCGCCCCGGCGGTGACGCCATTGCCGCCGCTGCCCCCGCTTCCTCCTGGGGCGCCGGGGCCCGAGCCGAACAGAGGCGACGTGGCTGGCGCTGGGGTGGCGCCGCCTCCGGGCGGACCCTGTGCCAGAGCGCCGCCAGCGGGGCCGGCCAGCAGCGCGGCGACGACGAGGGCGCTGGTGAACTGGCTGGTGTCCACGGCCAGCCAGGTCCATTGGCCGGAGCGCCCGGCGTCCCTGGCCGTGCCGCGCAGCCGCTGCCTGAGCGCGCCGCCCTTCCGCCACAGGCCCCGGATGAAAGGACCGAACGAGTAGCCGCCCAGGGACTCCTCCATCCCGGCAAAGATGTCCGACGCGCGCCGCCGGGCACGGAGGGCCATGATCCGGACGTTTCCCGGCGAGACCGCCATCAGGTCGGCAACCTGGCGCACGCTCCAGCCCCGGACATAGAGCTTGTCGAGGAGCTCACGGTCGCGCTCCCGCAGCCGCTCCAGGAGCTGCGCCGTGCTCTGGTTCATCACCGCGATCTCGGCGGGGTCGGACGAGGTGGCGACCGGCGCCGCCGTCTCCAGGGACTCCGTGGGACGGCGGCTGGCGCGCCGCAGGTGGTCGGCGCAGACCCACTGCGCCGCGTGGATGAGCCAGGCCTCGGGGTTGCGGATGTCGTCCGGGCTGAGGAGGAATCGCAGGAAGGTGTCCTGGGCGGCGTCCTCGGCGTCCGCCGGCACGCCCAGGCGCGCGAGACAATATCGCCGTACCGCCGGGGCGTGCTTGGCGATCAGGCCCTCGCGGGCCGGGTCCCACCTGGGCCCACGGTCGCGGCGAGGGGCGCGGGCGGCCAGGGCGCTCATACGCCGATACCTGCCAATGGACTGAACATTCCCCGCTTCACCACAGTCGAGCACAGCCCGAGATAGCCCCCGCCAGGGTGAACCACGAGCGCCTGTATTCTCACGCACCGCGCCGCGGGTTGTCCAATGGCGTGCGGACTTGAAGCGCAGGGCCGCCCGGGCGGCAAGACTTGGCGGAGCCCGACCGAACCCGACGACCCTGCACCCGGTAGTCGGCCGGGTACGCCCTCGCGTTACAGCTCGGGCTGGGTCAGCTCCGCAGCGGCTCTTCCGCGGGTGGGATCAGCGGGGCAACGACCGACGGTGGATCCTGGTGGGTGTCGGACACGATGGCGCCATCGCGGAGGCGGATGCGGCGGGTCGCGTGCCGCGCCACCTCCTCGTTGTGGGTCGCGACGATGAGGGTGACGCCGGTGTCGCGGCGGAGCCCCACCAGGAGGGCCATCACATCGGCGGCGTTCTGGGAGTCGAGGTTGCCGGTGGGCTCGTCCGCGATGATCACCTCGGGGTGGTTGGCGAGGGCACGGGCGATCGCCACCCGCTGCTGCTCGCCGCCGGAGAGGCCGGTGGGGAGATGGTTGGCGCGATGGGCCAGGCCCACCGCCGAGAGGAGCTCCGCAACCCTTACGGCGCGGGCCCGCCTAGGGACGCCGGGGTCGAGGGCGATCGCGACGTTGTCGGCAGCGCTCAGGGTGGGGACGAGGTTGAACTGCTGGAAGATGAAGCCGAGCCGTTTTCTGCGGATGTCCGTCAGTGCCCTGTCCCGGGCGCGGGACAGGTCCTGGCTTTCGAACCGCACGGTTCCTGACGACGGGGTGTCGAGCGCGCCGACCAGCTGGAGAAGCGTGCTCTTGCCAGACCCCGAGGGGCCCTCGATCGTGATGAACTCGCCCTTCGCGATGTCCAGGTCGACGCCGCTGAGCGCCAGCACCTGGGCGGCGCCCTTGAGGTAGCGCCGCTCGACTCCGCGGAGCTGATAGAGCGCTTCGGTCGGCTCGGCGGCGATCACCCGAGGTCCCTAAGGGCCACCGCCGGGGAGAGACGCGCCGCGCGCCAGCCGCCAAGCGCACCGGCGAGCAGGCCCCCGAGGAGGGCGCACGCAACACCGAGGACCACGGTGGTGGAGGTGATGATGGCCTGCAGGTGGATGGTCTGGTCGGTCGAGGTCTTGGTGCCCTGGTGGAACAGGCTGCCCACGGTCGAGGCACCGACCGCGAGGCCTGAGGTGGTGGACGTCAGCGTCGGGCCGAAGGCGTTGACGGCGGCGGCGACCCCGAAGCCCACGGCGATGCCGAAGAGCGCGCCGACCACCCCGATGGCCAGCGACTCGGCGATGATCTGCCGCACCACCCTGCCCTTGCGCCAGCCGATCGCCCGCAGGGTCCCGATCTCGCGCACGCGCTTGCCCACCGATGACGTGGTGAGGAGCGCGGCGATCAGGAATGCCGCCAGCAGGATGATCACGGCCAGCGCGCCGCCGAGGCTCGCGGCCAGGGACTGAGCGTTGGCCAGGCTGCCGGTGACCTGGTTGGCAAGGGACTTGGCGGTCAGGACCTGGGCGCCCGGCAGCTTCTCCTGGATGGCCGCCGCGACCTGGTCGACGTCGCCCGCGCTCTTGACCTTGACCAGGACCTCGTTGACGCGCGACGGGTTGGTAGAGAGCGTCTGCAGGGTGTTGAGGTCGAAGTAGATGTCAGAGACGTTGCCCGTCAGCGTCGGCGCCACCAGCCCCCGGACGGTGTAGTCCGTGCCGTTGAGCGTCAGCGTCTGGCCGGCCGTGATCTTGTTGGTCGACGCGTACGCCGTGTTGACCAGCACCTCGCTTGCGGCGGCCGACGTGAACCAGCTGCCGGAGGTGACCTGGGCCGCGGTGATCAGGCCCGACGACTGGTTCGCCGGGTCAACCGCCGCCACGGTGTAGGACTTCGTCTGGGTGTTGGTCGACGGCGGGTTGAGGATGCGGGTGATGGTCTGGGTGGGGATCACGACCTGGGCGTTGTACTGCTGGATCCGCGCCGGCAGGCATTTCTGCAGGACGCCGCCCCGGCCAAACCCCCCGTCACCATCGTTACCCGGGCCCGGGCTGGCGCCGGGGCTTGGCCTCGGCTGAGGCGACGGTCGCGTGAACCCGCCGTTCTCCCGGATGCAGGCCTCGACCGCCGCCTGCTCCGCGTCGGTCAGGGGCGCCGGAGGCTGCGTCGACGTGATCGTCTGGCCGCCGGTGGTGAACGTATCCACCTGCTGGGGAACGGTGCCAGACTCGTGGAGGGCCTGGAGGGACAGCCCCGGAACCGCCAGCTGGACGCCGGGCACCGACGCAACCTCCTGCACCGCGGCGTCGGGGAACGTGATCAGCGTGCCGGGGACGAAGAAGTCGTGTACGAAGGGCGTTCCGGCGGGACCGAGCTTGGAGAGGTCGGTGAGGACGGAGGAGTTCGCGTTCAGGAGCGCCGCCTGGTCCTGGGCGTTCAGGTCGGTGACCGCGGACGTCAGGCCACCGCCACCCGGCCCACCGCCACCGAAGAAGCCGCCACCCCGGGGTCCACCGCCCCCCTGGCCCGGTCCGTTGGTGGGTGAGGGGGATGCTGCCACCGACGCGTCGGTGGCGCCGACCGTTCGCGTGACGATGATGTCCGTCCCGACGCTCGAGAGGGGCGACAGCGCGCTGCCCTGCGCCGCGCTGAGCCCGGCCGAGACCCCGATGATG
Organism: Chloroflexota bacterium; assembly: GCA_034666445.1. Classification (GTDB taxonomy): domain Bacteria; phylum Chloroflexota; class Dormibacteria; order DASZGP01; family DASZGP01; genus JAXDLV01. The sequence goes on from JAXDLV010000051.1 coordinate 4,304, forward strand.
CCCATGACAAGGCCGACGCCGGCCGCCAGCCCGAGCGCGGTGACGACGGCTCGCCCCCAGCGCCGCCGCAGCTCCTTACCCAGGTACCCGAAAGCGATCACCAATCAACTCCACGCCCCAGCGCCGATGGCTGGATGCACCCAGGGGCACGCCCCCAATCACGCTCAGTCTGGTCCATCAACCTTTCGCTTGAGTGACAGGTGTCGACAGCCAACACCCGTCGCGCCCTGGCGACCCGGTTCGCCTTCTTGATGCCCTTGCGGGTCGTGCTCCTAGGTGCGGCGCTGTCTGAGGAACGCCAGGGCCGCGGCCGCCGGCGCCACGAGCGCAAGCAGCAGCCACCACAGGGCGGGCGGTGACGCAGGATGCCCGGCCTGGGGCAGAGTCGGAGCAGCAGAACCCGAGGCAGACGGGGTGGCGCACGGATCGGAATACGCCGCCACCGCGTTGGTGGTTTGCTCCTCGTCCTGGCCCACCGCGTACCCGCTGCAGGCGCTCAGCATGAAGATCCCCAGGAGGCGCTCCATGCCGCCCGGGTCCTGGCTCACCCAGGTTCCGTCACCGGTGGTGAAGAGAATGGCGTTGACCCCGCTGCCACCGCCGCCGCCGGCCGCCCAGCAGTGGGTGGCGTCGGGGCAGCTGACGCCGTCGTAACCGAAGCCGGCGGGGGCCGTGTCGGTGCTCCAGGTGCCGTTCCTGAGCGAGATGATGGTGGCGCCCACGGCCGAGCAGTGAGTGTCATCCGCGCACGAGATGTCGTACAGGATGTCGTTCGTCGTCGCCGGGGCAGCCTGCGCCGTCCAGGTGCCGGTGCCATCGGTGAAGAGGATGGCGGCGGCGTTGGGAGAGGTCGCGCCAGACGCCCAGCAGTGGGTCAAATCGGGACAGGACACGCCCTCCAGGACGGTGTTGGCGGGGACGGTTTGAGGCGTCCAGGTCCCGGTGCCGGTGCTGAAGAGTGCCGTCGAGCTCGATCCCACCGCCCAGCAATGAGTGGTGTCCGGGCAGTCCACGCCGAAGAGGTTCTCGGTGGTCCCTGACGTCTGCGGCGTCCAGGTGCCGTTGCCGGTGCTGAAGAGGATGGTGCCCGTCCTGCCGACGACCCAGCAATGAGTGGCGTCGGGGCAGCTGATACCGAAGAGGTCGACCGAGACCCCCGAGGTCTCCGGCGTCCAGGTGCCGCTGCCGTTGCTGAACTGGATCTGGCCCCCAAACCCGCTGGCCCAGCAATGCGTGCTGTCGGCGCAGGTGACGCGCCAGAGACCGTCGCCGGCACCAACGGTCTGCAGGGTCCACGTCCCCTGGGCGAGCGCCAGCACCGGCAGCGCCAGCACCAGCATCAACGCCATGGTCAAGCCCAGGACGATGCGTGAAGCCTTGAATCGAACCATGGTTGAAGTCATCTCAATCCCCTTCTTTCAGCCAGCCGAGAACGTGCCGACCGTACCTTCGCCTGAAGTGGATGTCAACCAGCGGTGCAACAGCATCGGCACTGACGGCGCCGGGGGAAGGGCACACACTCCTTGCCCGACAGCTTGGAGGACGGATGTGTCTGACGCGGTACTGCAGGATCTGATCGTGCGCATGGCGGTGGACAGCGAGTTCGCAGACGCCATCCACAAGGCCCCGAACGACGCCACCCAGGGAATGGATGTGACGGCGGAGGAGGTCGGCCGGCTGACGTCGATGTCGGTGGATGCCGCGGCCAACGTCGAGACGCTTGATCCCCGGCAGTCCAAGTCGTCCCTCTTCTTCATGGGCGCCACCGCCGCGGGGGGCGATGGCGATGCCGGCGGCGTTGGCGGCATGGGCGTCGACAGCGGCCACCATGTGGACCTCGGCGTGCAGCAGCAGCAGCAGGGCGACGCCCCCGGCGGCTTCACGCATGCCGGCGGCGACTTCGTCCGACCCGAGGACGCCCGCCCGGACATCGGTGGAATCAGCCCCGGCGGACTGCACCCGCATGACGGCGGCGGCATGCCCGGAGACGATCCCGGCAGCGGTGGCACCGATGGCGCCATCCATCCGCACGGCGGCGGCCTGGTTTCGGCGGCGGGCGGGGACGACGACGACCTGGAGGAGCTCGAGGTCCAGAGGATGACCACGGGCGACGACGGTGGCTCCGCGGTGGACCTGGGCGATGGCAAGTTCCACGGGCTGGCGGGTGGCGGTGTCCATCCTGTCGATGGCGGCGGCACGACCGGGCCTGATTCCGGGCTTGGCGGCGTAGACGGCACGCCGCATCCGCACGGCGGCGGCGAGGTCGCCTCAACCGGCGGCGACGACGATGACCTTGAGGAGCTGGAGGTCCAGCGCATGACCGCCGGCGACGAAGAAGGTTCCAACGTGGACCTTGGCGACGCGAGGGCTGTCGGCGCCCTGGGCGGCGGTTCTCATCCCGGCGACGGCGGAGCCCCGCCGGGGGAGAACTCGGTGGGTGGCGGCGAAGCGGATCGCAACATCGGGCCGGGGCCGGTACCTGGTGGCGCGCCGCACGACGTCGCCCACAGCAACGGCGACGCTGATCGCGGTATCGCTCCACGCCCTGTACCGGGTGGTCCCAGGCCGTAGCCCGACCGGATTGCCGGATTACGGCAGGCTCAGCTCACGCGCCCTCGAAGAAGACAGAACTCGTTGCCCTCGGGATCGGCAAGCACCACCCAGGACTCTTGCCCGGTCTGGCCCACGTCGGCACGGGTGGCGCCCAGGCCTAACAACCGCTCCAGCTCCTCATCCTGCTCACACCCCTGGGGCGAGAGGTCCATGTGCAGGCGGTTCTTGTTCACCTTGGGCTCAGGGACAGCCTGGAATATCAGCGCGAGACTCCCGTCCCCGTCAATCCCGGTCTCCGATATCCAGAGGCCTTCGTCATCATCTCCCTGTACCGCCCATCCAAGCACGGCGCTCCAGAAATCGGCGACGCGATTGGCATCGCCGCAGTCAATGACGATCTCGGTGATACGACTACCCATTGCGCGAGCCTAACGCGGTTCCTGACCTCAGATGAGGCCTGAGGCCTGGTGGGAAAGGCCAGCCCCCTACCTTGATATGCTCGGCAGTCCGCCCGCATAGCTCAGTTGGTAGAGCAGTTGACTCTTAATCCGGGCCGGAGGCGGTGAGTTCAATCCCGGCCCATTTCGGGCCGATGTGGTGTTGATATTCCGTGCTGTCCGGTTGACTGGCTGTCGTCCGGAAGACGCCGCTGGCCTTTCTGACCAACTGCCTCGACGTTAGCACCTCGTCGTCTCTTAGGCTGCCGGCGACCGCCTTCCATAAGCCGCGCATGGAGGCCTCAGCAATGTCGATATCGACGACGGAAGTTCCAACACCCTTGGCGAAGCAGGAGCACGCCGTGCATCGCCAGGCACCGTCAGTCGTTGCGCAGGGCGAGCTGGCCCAGCGAATCGGTGCCTACCTCCGCTGGATGGAGGTGCGCAACTACGCGCAGCAGACCATCGCCGGTCGACGTTTCTACCTGGAGCGCTTTCGGTTCTGGTCAACGGACCGCGGCGTGCACCAGGTGTCGGACGTGGGCCGGGACCTCCTGGCTGACTACCAGTACCACGTCCACCGATCCACAACGATTTCCGGGGCGATGTTGAGCGTCAGGAGCCAATACCTTCACCTGCAGACCCTCCGCGGCTTCTTCCGGTGGGCGGTTAGGCACGGCGCAGCACCCAATGCCGGCACTGACATCGAGCTCCCCAGGCTGGAGCGCAGGCTCCCCCGCGACATCCTGACCCATGCGGAGGTTGAAGCGGTCATGCGTCAGCCCAACCTTCTCGATCCGCTCGGCCTTCGCGATCGAGCGATTCTTGAGGTCTTCTACTCGACCGCTATCCGGCGCCTGGAGCTGACTCAACTGAGCCTGACGGACCTGAACCGAGGAAGCGGAACATTATCGGTTCGTCACGGCAAGGGAGGGCGCGACCGGGTCATCCCGATCGGCAGCCGTGCGGTCAGCTGGGTCGACAGGTACCTCGTGCTGGTTCGGCCCTTGCTCGTTCGTGTGGACTCCGGCTCCACGCTCTTCCTGACCAAACGCGGGGATGCGCTGGACCCCGGCCAGCTCTCAGCCCAGGTGGCCCGCTACATCGATGCCGCCGGCGTCGGCAAGCGGGGTTCCTGCCACGTGTTCCGGCATACGTGCGCGACGCTGATGCTGGAGGGCGGAGCCGACATCCGCTTCATCCAGGCCATGCTGGGCCACGCCTCGCTGGCATCCACCCAGATCTACACGCACGTCTCGATCCGGCGCCTGAAGGAAGTCCACTCGAGAACCCACCCGGGCGCTGCTGAAAGCCCAAGAGCCATGTTTGAGCCTGTTGGAGCGCTCGTCGCGGCGCAAAACAGAGAAGCGCCCGGGCTCTCGACTGGGTGGAAGCGACCATACCTCGTGTCCGTCGGTCGACACCTCAAGGAGCTGCGTGAACTCCGTGGACTCACCCGCGAGGGCCTCGCGCAACGCACCGGGTCCACTCGAGGCCATATCCGCAAGCTCGAGGATGGCGTCCATCCGCCGAGACCAGAGTTGGTGGCCAGGCTCGCAGCGGCCCTGGCGGTCGAGCCCGCGGAGTTGGTCCCGAACCAGGCGACTGGAGCTCATTTGGCTGTTACGGTGGAGATCGATGGCAGTGTCGACCACACCTGACTACCTAAGAGCCCGGTATTACGACCCGGCTACCGCCCAGCTCACGACTCGCGACCCAGCCGTGGGCGTTACGAATCAGCCCTATGACTACGTCGATGGGAATCCATTGAACCTCGTTGACCCAAGCGGGCTCAAATGCGTCGGGGCGGGAGTCGGCCTGTCGTCTAATTTTGGGGTAGGCGACCTTGGCTACGCTTTCCAGATTTCATTCGGCATTGCCGCATGCGAAAACGGAGACATAGGCATCCTTTCCACGGAGGGCGGGTTCATCAACGGCAGTCAATATACGGCAAGCCCGGCAACCAGACGTTAGGCGCTTACTTCGGTGGGGGCCTGCAAGGCCTTTCGAGCGACGCCAACTCGTTCAACGAAATGGGTGGAGCAGGACACGCGGTAATCGTCGAGGCGGGCGACAGCGAGCGCGTCGTGTCGGCAGGCATCTGTAAGTCCAGTTCTGGGGCGTTCAGCGCGACGTACGGAGGCGCACCGTTACCAGGTTTCGGCTGGGGAGCTGGCGAGGCCGAGTACGACACATATACCCGGTTTGTCTACGTCAACCCAGGTCGTGGCACAGCCGGGGGTCTGTTCTAATGGAGACCACGCGAGCTGTGGCATCGATCGGGTTTTTCGGCTTTTCGTTGGCAGGGCTGGTCGTTGCGATAGACGTGGCACGGGCTGACCGAATCTCACGTGCAATCTCCCGGCGCCTTGATCCGACGAGCTCCGAGTCCTCCCGACCCACGCCGTGGGGGCGCTCATCCCAGGCCGTTCGGATCTATGCGGGGGCAGCGGTACTTGTTGGTCTCACCGACCTTGGAATCCTTTGGGCGGTGGGCATAATTGCCTATCCCGCGTTCCTGCTGTTGATGGTCACCATACTTGGGTCGAGCCTCATTGGCTACAGAAACACCAGTCGGCCACCTGGAGTTCTAGCCGGCCCGCAACGAATGTCGGAGGTGATCGCTTGGTCAGGTCTGATACTGCTGACTGCGGTTGGAATTGTATTGGGTGTGCTGGTAGGTCCTTACACAATGTCCAGCAGCTGACAACTGGTTCTGGTACCTGATCGCGAGCGGTGAGCGCCACTCCTATCCCATGGGACCGGACAGCCCGGGCCGTTCGCCTTTCATTGCGTTCGGGCCAGTCTCCGTCCTCCTGTGGGCCTGGGAAAGACTGCGACATCGGAGTTGCGGTGACCGCTTCTAGCTAGAGCTTCTGCCGCGCTCGCATCCATGCGGCTGCAAATGTGGCGAGACCAAGGGCAACGCTTACGACGGTAACTACCTGGAGCACAGTGCGGAAGCTGCCTGGACCCACACCGGCGAAGAGTAGAAGGACAAAACAACTCAGCGCGACTGACCAAGAGAACAGGAGAAGACCATGCGGATGGACCCCAATTCTTATGCCAGCTCGGTGGTCGTCTCTAATAGCGACACATATGGCGGTGACAAAGATCAGCGCCCCCGTTGCGACCCCTATATCTCCTGCTCGTTGCAGGTCGGTAGGCAAATACTCTAGCGGCAGACTCAGCGCTTCGACGAGAAGGCCCAACCAAAACAATCGCGTCGCCAACGCGCGGCCGATTGGCAGCCTCAATGTCGAGGGGCGTACGGCGCCCAGCTGGGGCTAGGGCCCGCTGTCGGCGTGGGCGATGGTCCGGCGAGAGGATTGAACCCCTCCGGGTGCTCCGAGGGTCGATCAGTGTTTTCATGTCCGGGACGGAACAAGGCGCCTAGGGCGAGGGCGCAACCAGTAAACACAGCCAAGACGGCGCCCGGACGGCCCCAAGAATTCGCGATGACGTTGAAGGCACCTGTACTGTCGCCAGCCTCAACCACAATTCCAGAGGATGCCCCGATTCCAGCCAGGCCTGCCAGTGCTTCGCATCCGCCAAAGAGGCAGCCGGCGGCCAAGGCGCCTACCGCCACCCCGGCAATGCCCGCAATTGCCAGAGATTGTGGATTTGACGCGTTGCTAGCGAACTGATCCCACCCCGCGGTATCTGGGCGAATGCAATTCCAAGGTTCCCAGCCACAGTCATAGAGTCCGCTGGGATCCACTCGATTCAAAGGGCTTCCGGCGACGAAGGCAAACGGCTGCCAGGTGTCGCTCACCATCGGGTCGCGGGAGGTGAACTGGCCGGTGGCGGGATCGTAATACCGGGCTCTTAGGTAGATCAGGCCACTTTCAGGATCTCTGTATTGCCCAGTAAATCCGAAGGAGGTGCTCGCCTGTTCGACGACAGTCGCTGAGGCGATATTCCCGTAGGGATCGAACGTGTAGCTCGCTGCCGGGGCGCCAACGATGTCGGTTAGCAACCTCGTCGACCCGATCTGATCTTTATGGTGCCACGTGATTGCGGGCGGTGTCTTCAGCGCAACCAATAGTCCTGTGAGGTTGGGACCTGTCAGGACGGTGCCGGCGCTGAAGGTGCTTGTGAGTGCCCCAGTAGCGCCGACGGCCGCCTGCCCGGCATCCGCCATCCCGATGGTGACCGTGCGGGCGTCCTTGCTCGGCTCCTCGGTCATCCCCGTCGGCCCCGTCCACGTCCCACGCCCGGTTGCCAAGTAGGTAGCTCCCTGGAACAGGACCAGCTCATCGTTGCGGTATCGCGTGGATCCGGTAACTGAGATCGTCGCGGTGCTCTTCTGGGCGTTGCTCGCGATGACGTCCACCGGAGCCACGCCATCGACGCCTCGGTAGGCGGTAACCACGGCCGCCTTGGCGAAGTTGCCGCTGTAGCCGATCGTGACCTGGCTGTCGCCCGCGATGGCGGTATGCCAGAACGCCTTAGTCACGTTGTTGGTGGTCGGGTTGGCTCCCCCGGTCGTACTTGCCGTCCCCGCCAATGTGTAGCCGCTTGGTGTGGTAACGCTGTTGTTGGCGCCCGTGCTATAGGTCGTCGCCAGGAGGATCTGATCGCCAGGCTGCACCCCGGTGGGGAAGGCGACGGTTAGAGATGACGCGGTCCCCGGCTCGGATCCGCCAACCGGGGTACCGACGCGGGTGATCGCCGGCTGACTGGTCAACTGCTCTAGCACGAGCCCCCCCGGACCGTAGACATACCGGGTGGGTGTTCCGCCGGTCGGGACCTCCTGCAGCAGGAGCGGCAGGCCACCCGCCTGGTCCCACGCGAACGAGGTTGTAGTGGACCCGACCGTCTTACTCATTCGCAGCCCGTCACCGTTGTAGCTGTAAGCCGCAACGCCCGAGGGCGAGCCACAACCGGACCCCGAAGTCGTCCCGATGCCGGTCAGCCGGTTCGCTTGGTCGTATGAATAGCAGGTCGTGCCGCCCGAGCTGACCGCGGTAGAGGTCCGGTTGCCTCGCGTGTCATATCCGTAGGTGGTGGCGCCACCCGGGGCGGGAGAGCAGCCGTTGCCGGACGTACCGTTCAGTGTCCAGCAGAGCTGATGCGCGGCGTCGAACTTCTGGGTCTGCGCACCCATCCGAACGAGGTCGTCGCCTGAGTCGTAGCCGAAACTCTGCGCTCCACTCGGCGGGCTGGCGCACGCGCCTGTATTCGACGAGCCCGCGTAGCAGAGCTGGTTCAGGGGGCTGTACCGATAGCTCTGCTGGTTAGACATCGCGGAGCTGTCAGACGTCAGCTGGTTGTTGGCATCGCGGTTGTAGGTGATCGGGTACGGTGCCTGAGCGGTGGCGCCAGCGACCATGGTCTTCGACGTCAGGCGATCGGCGGCATCGAAGACGTTCGTATCGGTCGTCGAGGTGCCCGACGGGAGAGCCGTTGTCGTGGTGGTCTGATTCGAATTGTGGTCGTATCCAAACGACGTGGTATTCAGCTCCCAGTCTTGCACTGACGTCCAGCGACCCGCGTCATCGTAGCCGCGGCTGACACATAGAGTCGGCGTCGTCCCGCACGATCCTCCCGGGTAGGCGATCGAGGTGACGAGGTCCCGGAGGTTGTACTTGTATTGCACCTGCGCGCCGGCGCCGTTAGTGTGGCTGGTGAGTCGATGGAGGCTGTCGATGGCCCACGCGGAGGTCCCGGTGCCATCGGTCATCCCCGTCCGCTGCCCGTCGTCGTCATATGCGACGTTGGTGACGTTCGAAGCCGGGCTGTCGGAGTAGCTCACGGTCTTGAGCTGATTCGCGGCGTCGTACGTCCTGGTCGTGCAGCCGACCTTCGGCGTCCCGCCGCAGGCACCACCGGGATCCTGGGTGGTGAGGATGTTGCCCGCGGGATCGTAGGACGTGGTCGTCGTCCGGACGAGGCCATCTTTCACTCCGGTGGGCCGGCCCTGGGCGTCGTAGGAGTACTCCTGCAGGATCTGCCCGGCGCCGTCGAGCTGCCTGAAGACGGTCCCATCGGCGTTGTACTGAGTTGCCGTGGTGGTCTGGGGTGAGTCGGCACGGCGGGTATCCGTGAGCCGATCGGCTAGGTCGTACGCGTAGGTGGTGACATTGCCGTCGCCGTCGGTCATCGAGTCGACGTTCCGGTTCGCGTCGTAATGCTTGGTCCAGCCATGTACGAGGGGATCGCGCACGCTGATGGGATCTCCAAAGTTGTTCCGTCCGGTCACAGCATCGACGTATCCAAAGGACGTGGTGTACGTCGCAGCACAGGAACAACCGGCGACATTCCCCTTCGGCGACACCGTCGTCAGACGCCAGCCCACGGCATTGAAGGTCTGGGTCGACACGTCGTCGACGGGGCTTGTCGAACTGGCAAGGTATCCGTTGGCATCGTAGCTGTAGGCCCAAGTCTTGCCATCTGGATCAACCATCGACATCAGGTCGGCCTTGCGATGCGGATCGGTGTCCGTGCGGTTGAAGGTTGTGGTCTGCACCTGGGAAGTCCCGGTCAAAGGGCGCGAAATACTGGAGAGGTTGCCGTTCGTGTCGTACCCATATGTCGTGGTGACGAGGTTCCCGTCGCGCTCGGTGAGTGGCTCGTTGAACGAATTGAACGTCCGGATGGTCTGCCGGCCGAGCGGATCCGTCACGACCAGCGGATTCCCTGCCGTATCGACGTCGGTCGTCGTGACCCGCCCGTTCGGATCCTTTTCCCAGATGATCGCAAGAGTGGCTCTGTCGAAGGCAAAGTTCCAGGTCCCAGCCTCAGGCGTCCCGTAGCCTCGTGTTTCGGCAACGCGGAGACCCCAGCTGAAGTACTGTACCGAGACGTGGCCGGCCGGGTCTGTGATCTTGGTGGCTCCGGGAATCGAGGAGTAATCCAGGGTGGTTTGATGACCGAGCTCGTCCTTCTGCCAGTCAGCGCGATTCGCCGCATCGTAGTGCGTCTGGACCCCCTGGCCGGCGTTACAGCCGGTGGTCGCGAGCACACAGTTGGGATCCCTCATCGATGTCATCAGATGCGATCCCGTGGAGTATCCAAATTGGGAGTGGGAATGGTTTAGGTCGGAAACATCGGTCAGGTTGCCCTGACCGTCGTATCCGTAGTCGACCGTCCTGCTCAGGCTGATGTTCGCGTCGGTGACCCGGGTGATGTGCGACCCAGTCCAGGTGAAGGTCAGGCTCCTGCCGCCATCGTCTGTCATAGAGGTGAGCTGACTCCCCGAGTACCCGAAGGAGGTCAGGTAGTCGTTCCTGTCCCTGTACGCGGTCTGGCGGCCTGACGCGTCGAAGACAAAGGTGTCTTGCCCCTGACGCTCGAACGTCCACGTCCCGTCAGGGTTGTGGACGAGGCTCGCTAGATACCTGGGCGCCACCGGATCCCACACCCCACCGGTGCAGTCACCCCCGGCATGTGGCTTGAACGCCGCGGTCGAGCCGTTCTCCTGGACGATAGTTGCGACGTTTGCCGCACAGGAAAGCGACGAAAACAGGCTCGAACTCCACCCGTATCCGAACGGCCCGTCGGTTGACGCCGCCAGGGAGTTATAGGTCCTAGTCACCGCCAGCGGGCGGCTCCGGCCCGGGATGGAAATGTCCACGAAGTCGTGCGTCATGTTTCCCGTCGCCGGGTCAATCGGGGCGGCCACCTGGGTGCGCATCCAGCGTTCATGCTTTTCCGCGCAGCTCTGGCAACCGTAGGTCTGCGAACCGTCGAAGCGGCCACCGATCGGCGCGGCAAGCGCGTAGCGGGCAGCGATGGCGTCGGCGGAAAGTGCGATGTCGTAGATTGCGATTTCATCCACCCCGCCTGACAGCGGCCCCTTGCCACCGTTGCCCACCAGCAGAACATCTCCATTTCCCGGCGTCAGCCCGGTGCTCATCGCCCCAGATCCCTGATATACCGGGGAGCCGTCGACGAACAGGGCTTTGGCGCCGCCGCCGCCTGGATCATGCGTGAAGTCGATCTGGTGCCAGTAGCCGTCTCGGATGGGCAGGATATCGTGTCCTGCCGCGTGGAACGGACCGGCGCTGTCCTGCCAGCCCAGGTAGGACGATTTGCCCGTCAACTGTAGCTCGAAGTTGCCGTAGCTGATGAGCGTTTGGTCATCGGCTAACGTGTTTGTCTTGATCCACATTTCGACGGTTCTAGCGTCGTCCCCATAAGGGAGGCCATCACCCGACCCGCTGATGATGGTCCCAAGTGGTGAGGTCTCTCCGGCCGCCGAATCTCCATCCCCGGCGAGTGCGCCTGGCACGTGAGTGGCGGCGTAATTGTAGGCTCCGGCGCGACAGTTCCCGGACTGATCGGCCGCCACGCGGCCCGAGCCCTCTCCGACTCGGAAGTACCGAACGAGATGCCCGCCAGAAATTCCGACGACGGCAGAGGCATAGGTTCCGCTGGCCGCGCCAGGGCACGAAGCGCCCGACGCCGCCCGCCAGTGGCCGTTTATGGCGGCGGCCGACAGCGCCTGGTCGAATATCGCGACCTCGTCGATCGATCCGGCGAGCGGACCTGATGGTCCGTTACCGATCCGGATACCCGCTCCGGAGCCCGTGTTGAACGCCGAGGCCCAGACCGCCGCCTGCTGCCCGTCAACGAACAGAGTCACCTCGGATCCGCTTGAGGTCAACGCGACCTGATGCCAATTTCCGTCATGCACGGAATATGGGGTCGCAGTATCGAACGCGATGTACGGCCCGGATCCGTCGCGCCAACCGATGTTGCCCGACCCCGCCTTGACGTCCAGTTGGAAGTCTCCATAGCTCAGCAGAGACTGATCCGCTGTGGCGGTGGTGGACATCCACAACTCGACCGTGCGCGCCGAGTTGCCGTAGGGCAGTCCGAAGGCCGACCCGCTCACCATCGTGCCCGCCGACGCTCCTGTAGTTACGGCAAGATCTGCATCCCCCACGCCTCCGGCCGTATGGCCCGAGCTGTACCTGTAGGCAGCCGCCTGGCAGTAACTTGAGTAATCGGCGACCACACGTCCGGTTTCTCCGAGCCGGAAGTACCTGAGCGGGTTATTGCCCATAACGGAGGCCCCATATGCCCCCGAGGGCGACCCGGGACAGGCCGCCCCCGCCCCATCTCGCCAGTGCTTGTTTACTTTCGATGAAATGAGCGCGGTGTCATAGATGGCGATCTCGTCGATCGACCCGGAGAACCGACCCGCATTGCCGTCGCCGACGTAGAGCCCGTGCCCAGTCCCCGTGCTGAAGCCGCTGCCCCATGCCGCGATCTGCTGACCGTCTACGTACACCACCACGCTGCTGGCGGTTGACGTCATGTCCAGCAGGTGCCAGTTGCCGTCATTGAGAGGGTAAGGAGACTCAGCCTGGCTGGAGTGTGGAGGTCCAGATCCGTCGTCCCACTTCAACACGCCGCCGGAAGACACCAGGCTGAGTTCGAGGTTGCCGTAGCTCAGAACTGACTGGTCTGTTGTGGCGGTGGTCTTTATCCAGGTCTCGAGGGTCCGTGGACTGCCCCCGTATGGGAAGCTGGCGGCACTAGCCGTCATTGCCGTTCCGGTGCCGGCTGAGAGCAGGGCTGTGTTGCTGTCCGGGATGATTGCGCCGGACGCTCCCAGACTAACCCCGCTGGTGCCGTACAGCCCGTGGTTGCCCGCAGGCGACGAGTCGACGGCCGACGTTCCCGAGGCTTCCCCCAGCCGGTAGTACGAGATTGGACCGTCCGCAAGGATGGTGGCGCTATAGGAGTCAGCGGTCGCCGTTCCCGCGGTCGCGAGCAGCGATCCGCAGGTCGCGAGCAGCACTAACGATAGCTGGATGATTCCGGCGAGGATCTGCCGCGGGCGGGCGCCTATCGATGACCCCGAGGGGCGGAGTTGATGCCTGCCGCCGTGCGTTCCCGACCGGTGAGAACCCACACGCCCGATTCGCACTATGTGCATTTGTCTCCCGCCCGGTGCCCGGTCCATGTCGTCCACGACCTGAGCTGAGACCGCCATCCCCGCTGAAGCCCGCCGGCCAGAAATTAACCGACTTGGCCAAAATGACACGCCCGGCGAGATAGTCAATGCGTAGGGTGGAACTGGAACAACTAGGCGTTGTCGTCGGCGATTTCAGCGGGCGCGACCACGTCGCACAAACTCACCGCAAGCCTCGAGGCCCATGCAACAGGCCCGTTCGGTGGGGCCGAGCGAGTAGCGGCCAAGCGGGTAAGGATCGAGGTAATGCGGGGTCGTTCAGTCACCTCGCCCGCGTCCCCGATGTCGTTCCTCCTGTAGTTCACGCTCCCTCCGAGCCTGCTCAATTGCCTGCAGCTGCATCTGCCTGCTGAATTCCTTCGCTATGGAGCCAAACAACGAGAACGCGCCCCTGCCGACGTCCAACGCGCCGCGGCCCAGGCCGCGACTCAATCGTTGATCACCCCGGACCATCCGCGATACCGGGTCGCCGGGTGCCGGGCTGATCTGGGCTGCGGTTCGGAGGTCGGGCCCGCGACCACGCCCGAGCGCGTGTGAGCGGTCGTGCTGGCGGCTCAGCTCACTGCCCATGGCTGTCTTCATCCGCTCGAGCCGGGGCTTGGTGATCATCACCGTCCGCGCGGAGTCTTTGGTCCGCACCCGGGCGGCCATGATCACATGGACGTGGGGGTGCTCGGTGTTGCGGTGCTCGGCCGCGATCCAGGGCGGCAGCTTGCCGACATCCTTCTCGAGCTGTCTCATGGTCTCGCGGGTGACCTGGCGGAGGTCCACGCCTCGGGCATCCTCTGGGGAAATCACCATCCGGTAGAACGCCCGCCCCGGCTGCTGCCCGCCGGCAAGGGCACGGTCGTGCCTCGTGGTCTGGCGGATATAGCCGACCAGCTGCCTGCGCTCGGCGTCCCCGACGGTGTGCTCCGCATCGAACAGCCGGCCCTCAGGCCGAGCGCGGTCGCGGTCGGCCGCGTAGCGGGTGAAGCTGTCGGCGTCGTCGGCGCGGTTCCGCTCCCAGCCGCCGTCGCGGTACTGAACATAGCGCGAGAAGCGGGCGGCGAGCTGCACCCCGCCCGCGTTCGCCGGCGTGTACTTGAGGCTGAGGATTGCCCGTGGCCCGCTCAGAGGTCGAGCCGCCCCAGGGCTACGCGCACCGCCGCCAGGCGGTCCTCGGCCGCGATCGCGGCGGCGTCGCGGACCGTCTGCGACGCCGCTTGGGCCTCGGGCAATGCCGCCTCGACCACCAGGCGGGCGTGCTCTATGCCGAGCACGGCGGCCAGGAC
>JAXDLV010000052.1:0-14821 GCA_034666445.1 Chloroflexota bacterium
GTACCACGACGACGCCGCGGCGACGGCCGCCGAGGAGGCCTTCGCGTCGCAGTTCCGGCGCGGCGAGACGCCCGAGACGATGGAGGAACGCGCCCTCCAGCCGGCCCCGACCACGGTGGCCGACGCCCTGCTGGCCCTCGGCCTCACCGCCAGCAAGGGTGAGGCGCGGCGCCTCGTGGCTCAGCGCGGCGCGCGCCTCAACGGCGTCACCGTGGAGGACCCGGAGAGCGGCTACTCGCCGGCCGAGGGCGACGTCTGGCAGGCGGGCAAGCGCCGCTTCGTACGCGTCCAGCTGGTGTAGCCGGGCCCGCGCCCCAAGCTAGACTCGACGCATGTCCGGGCACTCGAAATGGGCGGGGATCAAGCACAAGAAGGCGATCACCGACGCCAGGAAGGGCGTGGTGTTCACCAAGATGGCGCGCGAGATCACGGTGGCGGCCAAGGAGGGTGGGGGAGACGCCACGGGCAACTTCCGCCTGCGGCTGGCGATCCAGCGGGCCCGCGACGTCAACATGCCCGCCGACAACATCGACCGGGCGATCAAGCGCGGCACAGGTGAGGCCGGCGGCACCCAGTACGAGGAGCTGCGCTACGAGGGCTACGGCCCTGGCGGCGTGGCCATCCTGGTCGACGCCCTCACCGACAACCGCAACCGCACCGCCAGCGAGATCCGCAACATCTTCACCCGCTTCGGCGGCAGCATCGCCGAGCAGGGCGCGGTCGGCTGGATCTTCAAGCGCAAGGGCCTGATCCTGGCCGACCCCGCGGGCAAGGACGCCGACGAGCTGGCGCTGGAGGTGATCGAGCTCGGTGCCAGCGACGTGCAGGTCGAGGACGGCCAGCTGGAGGTGGAGACGGAGCCCGAGGACTTCGAGAAGGTGCGGGACGGGATCGCGGGCCTGGGCGCGAAGATCGCCTCGGCCGAGGTCACGATGAGCCCCTCCAACACCGTGCCCGTGACCGACGACGGCGAGGCGTCGAAGCTGCTGCGGCTGGTTGACGCGCTGGAGGAATCGGACGACGCCCAGCAGGTCTACGCCAACTTCGACATCGACGCCGCCCAGCTCGAAAAGCTCAGCGAAGCCGTCTGATGCCCCGGCCGGTGGTCGCCCGGTGACCACCGTCCTGGGGATCGACCCGGGGATCGCCACCACCGGCGTGGGCGTCGTGCGGCGGGTGGGCGGCAGGCACGAGGTGGGCGCCGTTGGCGTGGTGACGACGCCGGCGGGGATGCCCGGCCCCAAGCGGCTGGCGATGCTCCACGCGCGCATGCTGGAGGTGGTCGCCGAGAGCCACCCGGAGGCGGCGGCGGTGGAGCAGCTGTTCTTCGCCAGCAACACCACGACGGCCATGGCGGTGGCCGAGGCACGCGGCGTTATCCTGCTGGCGATGGAGCAGAGCGGGGTGCCCGTCTGGGAGTACACCCCGATGCAGGTGAAGACCTCGCTCGCGGGCTACGGCAAGGCCTCCAAGGCGCAGATGACGAAGATGGTCCGCGCCACCCTGGGCATCCAGGAGAAGCTGCCCGACGACGCCTTCGACGCTGTCGCCATCGCCCTCTGCCACCTGCAGAGCGCGCGGCTCTCGCCCGGACGGCGCGTGTCTTGATCGCCAGCCTGCGGGGCCGGGTCGCGCACATCGGGCCCGAGAGCCTGGTGGTCGAGGTGGGCGGGGTGGGCTACCTGGTGATGGCGCCCGGGCGGCTGCTGGCCGAGGTCGGGGGTGTCGGGTCTGACGTCCACCTACACATCCACACCTACGTGCGC
This sequence comes from Chloroflexota bacterium, assembly GCA_034666445.1. GTDB lineage: Bacteria > Chloroflexota > Dormibacteria > DASZGP01 > DASZGP01 > JAXDLV01. The sequence goes on from JAXDLV010000052.1 coordinate 1,767, forward strand.
GAGGACCAGATATCGCTGTACGGCTTTGGCGCGCCCGAGGACCTGGAGTTCTTCCAGCTGCTGATGTCGGTCAAGGGCATCGGGCCCAAGGCGGCGCTGGGGATGATCTCCCAGGCCGAGACGCGGACCCTCAAGAAGGCCGTGTTCCAGGAGGACCAGGCGCTGCTGGCAACCGTGCCCGGGGTGGGTCCCAAGACCGCCGCCCGCGTGATCCTCGAGCTGCGCGACAAGCTGAAGGAGGAGTACCTGGCCGGGGACGGGGCGGCCCCGCCAGACGGCCGTGAGGCGCCGCCGCGGAGCGTCGCCGAGGCGGCCGTTCGGGCGCTCACCTCGCTGGGCTACAGGGAGGCCGAGGTGCGCCGCGTGCTCGCGGGGATGGAGCTGGCCCCCGACGCCCCCCTGGAGGCGGCGGTGGCGGGCGCCCTGAAGGCGCTGGACACGCGGAAATGACGTGCCGCGGCCGCCGCGATGGGATACCATCAGGACAACGAACCTGTGTTCGCCCCCGGCATGATCCACCCAACGTCCTGCAGGTGCTGAGATGAGCGAAGCCCGCGTCCTCGAACCCGAGAACCTCGACGCCGAGGAGCAGTTCGAGCAGACGCTGCGGCCGCGGCGCCTCGACGAGTTCATCGGCCAGCAGCCGCTCAAGGACAACCTCGACCTGATCCTCGGCGGCGCCCGGCGCCGCTCCGAGCCGCTGGAGCACATCCTGCTGTGTGGACCGCCCGGGCTGGGCAAGACGACGCTGGCCAACATCCTCGCCAACGAGATGGACACCGAGATCCGCACCAGCTCCGGCCCCGCAATAGAGCACCAGGGGGCGCTGGCGTCGATCCTGATGAACCTCGAGGAGGGGGGCGTCTTCTTCGTCGACGAGATCCACCGCCTCGCCCGCCCGGTGGAGGAGTCCCTCTACCCGGCGATGGAGGACTTCAAGTTCGACTGGGTCAGCGGCAAGGGCGCCGGTGCCCAGTCGCTGCGGCTCAACCTGCCGCGCTTCACCGTCATCGGCGCGACCACCCGGCAGGGGATGCTGTCGTCGCCGCTGCGCGACCGCTTCGGCGCGGTGTTCCGGCTGGAGTTCTACGAGCCCGAGGACATCCACCGGATCGTGGTCCGCTCCGCCCGCATCCTCGAGGTGGAGGTGGCGGACGAGGCCGCCCAGCTGCTGGCGCGGCGCTCGCGGGGCACGCCGAGGATCGCCAACCGGCTGCTGCGCCGGGTGCGCGACTGGGCCCAGGTCAAGGGCTCGGGCGTCATCGACGTCGAGGCCGTCAACGCGACGATGGATCTGCTGGCGGTCGACGAGGCCGGCCTCGACCAGCTCGACCGGCGCATCCTCACCACGCTGATCGAGAAGTACGGGGGCGGCCCAGTGGGCGTGGACACGCTGGCCGTCTCGATCTCCGAGGAGCGCGAGACCGTGGAGGACGTGTTCGAGCCATTCCTGATCCAGCTCGGCTTCCTGGCGCGCACCCCGCGCGGCCGGGTGGCCACCGAGCTGGCCTACACCCACCTGGGCATGACGCCGCCGCGGAGGCCGGACCAGCCCGACCTGTTCTCCTGAGCGACGCGGGCGAGGGCGCCCTCAGCGCCTACGACTACCAGCTGCCCGAGGCGCTGATCGCCCAGGCGCCGCCGGCCCGGCGCGGCGAGTCGCGGCTGCTGCATCTGCCTATTGCCGGCGCCATGGGGCACCTGCGCTTCAGCGACCTGCCCACGCTGCTGCGCCCCGGCGACCTCCTGGTGGTAAACGACACCCGCGTGCTGCCGGCGCGGATTCGCTTCACGTGGGGCGAACGCGACGCCGAGCTGCTGCTGCTCAACCCGACCACCGACCCCGATACCTGGGAGTGCCTGCTGAGGCCGGGCAAGAGGGCGCGGCCGGGCACCCGCCTGCAGCTTCGGTTCGGGCTGTGGGCCGACGTCCTGGGGCGGGAGCCTGGCGGGGTGTGCACGCTGCGCTTCGCCCCGGCCGGCCGGCTGGCGGCGATGCTCCCCGAGATCGGTGAGGTGCCGCTACCCCCGTACATCAAGGCCCACCTCGAGGACGCCGAGCGCTACCAGACGATCTTCGCCCGCGAGCCCGGCTCGGCCGCGGCGCCCACGGCGGGGCTGCACTTCACGGACGAGGTGGTTGCGGCGCTTGCGGCGGCGGACATCACGGTCGCGGCGCTGACCCTGCGGGTGGGGCTCGACACATTCCAGCCGCTGCGCGCTGAGGCGCTGGACGCCCACGTCATGCACTCCGAGGCATACGCGATCCCCGCCACCACCCGGGCTTCCATCGACGCCGCGCGGGCGGCCGGTGGGAGGGTCGTGGCGGTGGGGACGACCGCCGCTCGCGCGCTGGAGGCGGCGGCCGCGCGGCGGGCCGCCGGGGAGCCTGCGGCGGCTGCCGACGCCGGCGCCACCGACATATTCATCAGGCCCGGGCATCCCTGGCGGGAGGTTGACCTGCTGCTGACCAACTTCCACCTGCCGAAGAGCTCGCTGCTGGTCATGGTCAGCGCCTTTGCCGGGCGGGAGCGGGTGCTGGATGCCTATCGCCAGGCCATCGCCGAGGGTTATCGCTTCTACAGCTTTGGCGACGCGATGCTGCTCGAACCCGCCGCCCCCGGGGCGTGAGGTTCGCGCTCGAGGCGGGCGGGGCGACGACGGCTCGCGCCGCGACCATGACCCTCGGCCATGGCGAGGTGCACACCCCGGCGTTCATGCCGGTTGGCACCCGCGGCGCCGTGAAGGCGGTTGACGTCGAGGACCTCGACCGCCTGGGCGTGGAGATCGCCCTGACCAACACCTTCCACCTCTGGCGCGCACCGGGTCCCGACGCCGTCGCCGCGGCCGGCGGGCTGCACGCCTGGATGGGCTGGCGGGGCAACCTGCTCACCGACAGCGGTGGCTACCAGGCCGTGAGCCTGGCGCGCGCCGGCCTCGCCAAGGTGGGCGAGGACGGCGTCGACTTCGCCGCCGACCCCTCCTCCGGGCAGCCCGCCGCGCTCCTTACGCCGGAGCTGGCGATCGCCATCCAGGAGCGCCTCGCTCCCGACGTGATGATGGTGCTGGACCAGCCGGTCGGCTACCCGGCGTCGGTCGACGAGACGGAGGCCGCCACCGCTCGCACCCACCGCTGGGCGGCGCGCTGCATGGCGGCGTGGAGCCGTGGCGCGACAGAGCTGTTCGGCATTGTCCAGGGGGGCTTCGACGCCGGCCTCCGTCGGGAGAGCGCCCGCGCCATTCGCGCCCTCGGCTTCCCTGGCTACGGCATCGGCGGGCTGAGCCTGGGCGAGCCCGCCACGGTGATGGCGGAGCTCACGCCGGTGGTGACCGCGGAGCTCGAGCCGGACAAGCCCCGCTACCTCATGGGCGTCGGGTCGGAGCCCGAGCTGCTGGCCGCGATCGGCGCCGGCATCGACCTCTTCGATTGCGTCTGGCCCACCCGGCTGGCGCGCACCGGCGCGGCGCTGGTCGGCGCCGGGCGGCTGAACATCATGGCCGCCGCTGTGGCCGGCGAGCCCGGGCCGCTCGAGGCCGGCTGCGGCTGCGTCGCCTGCGCCCGCCACACCCGGGCCCAGCTGCGCCACCTCTTCCTGCGCGGTGAGCTGCTGGGCTACCGGCTGCTGACGATCCACAACCTCCACCACACCCTCGAGCTGCTCAGGGCGGCCCGCCTGTCCATCCTCGCCGGCGGCTTCCAGGAGTTCGCCGCCGCCCGGCTGGCCGATCGCAGACCGATATAATCCGTCGCTGATCGTGAGTGGGCGAAGGAGATCTCCGTGCGCGTAAACCGTTGGCTGGTGATCTCCGCCATTTCGATCGCGGTGATCGCGATCTTCATCGACGGCTTCACCTACGTCTACCGCTACTTCAACCACGTCCCGCTGAACGAGTCCCTGCACACCGCGCCGCAGCTGTTCGACCGCGACCTCTACCTCCACAAGGGCCTCGACCTGCAGGGCGGGACCGAGATCGTGCTGGAGATCGACCCGCGGTCGCTGCCGTCGGGGGTGAAGCTGGCCGACGCGCAGCGCTCGACGGTGTCCGTCATGGACAAGCGCGCCAACGGCATCGGCGTAAGCGAGGCCCAGGTGGCGCCCCAGGGCGACCGCCGCGTCGTGGTGCAGCTCCCCGGCGTCGACATCGACCGGGCCCGGCAGGTGATCGGCAAGACCGCCAAGCTGACGTTCCGGACCTGGCAGAAGGCCGAGCCTGGCGCCGACGGCAAGCTCCTCGTGCCGGTGGACCAGACCGGTGACCCCGTCGTCGACCCGGCCTACGTGCCCAAGGCGGAGGGCGGCACCTGCACCGGCAGCGTCACCGTCGAGTGCATCCCTGAGGGCTACCTGCCGCACGAGATCGGCGTGGACGGCAGCATGATCACCACCGCCAACGTCGGCGCCGACACCAACACGAGCCAGCCCAACGTGACCTTCTCGCTCAACGACCAGGGCTCGAACATCCTCGGCCAGGTCACCACCGACATGCCGTCGAAGCCCGCCCCCGAGAACCAGCTGGCCATCTTCCTCGACAACGCGATGATCAACAACGCCAACGTCCAGTCGGCGCTCAACCAGGGCCAGGTCCAGATCTCCGGCGGCAACGTCTCAACCGACACGGCATACCGCAAGGACCTCGCCGCCACCCTCAGCGCGGGCCGCCTGCCCGGCAAGATCTCGATCGTCGAGACCAACTCGGTCGGCGCCACGCTGGGCTTTGATTCCGTCCGCCGGGCCCTCCTGGCAGGCGCGCTGGGACTCGCGGTGGTGGCGCTCTTCATGATCCTGTACTACCGCCTGCCCGGCCTCGTGGCGGTGGTCGCGCTGGCCTTCTACGCCGCCGTTTCGCTGGCTTTCTTCAAGCTGATCCCGGTGACGATGACGCTGGCCGGCCTGGCGGGCTTCGTCCTCTCGGTGGGCATGGCGGTCGACGCCAACGTCCTGATCTTCGAGCGATTGCGCGAGGAGCTGCGCAACGGCCGCTCGCTGGCGGCCGCGGCGGAGGCCGCCCAGAAGCGCGCGTTCCCGGCGATCCGTGACTCCAACATCGCCACTCTTATCACCTGCCTGGTGCTGTACCTGCACGACCGCATCCCGTTCCTCACGGGCTTCACGCTGGCCAAGGGCTTCGCCCTGACGCTGGGACTCGGCGTCATCGTCAGCTTCTTCTCGGCGGTCTACGTGACCCAGATGATCATGCAGGTCGCCATCCGGATCCACCGCTTCCGGCAGCCCGCGTTCTACGCGGTCGAGCGGGTCCAGTAATGAAGGACATCCTCGGGCGCCGCAACTGGTTCTTCCTGCTGTCGCTGGTGATCATCGTTCCCGGGATCATCTCGATGGCCACCCAGGGCTTCCGCCTCGGCATCGCCTTCGCGGGCGGCGACCGCATCACCGTCCACTACAAGAACGGGGTCACCCCTGCCGACATCCAGAAGGAGATCGACACCTTCAAGGTCGACGCCATCGTCCAGGACGCCACCAACCAGCGGGTCATCATCACCACCAAGCCCCTCAGCAGCACGGCGGCGCCGGGTCAGACAGCGCAGGACAAGCAGATCCGCGACGACCTCAACGCCAAATTCGGGCCGCCGGCGGGCGGGGGCGACGCGGTCGAGACCTTCGACACCGTCGGTCCGCAGATCGCCTCCCAGCTGGTCATCACCGCCGCGATCCTGGTGGGCATCAGCGCCCTGTTCATCGTCATCTACCTGGCGTTCCGCTTCTCCGTGCCGGGCGTCGGCCGCTGGAAGTTCGCGGTCAGCGCGATCATTGCGCTGCTCCACGACGTCTTCATCCTGACGGGGATCTTCTCGATCCTCGGCAAGGTCTTCAACCTCGCGATCGGGGAGATCGACACGCTGTTCGTAACGGCCGTCCTCACGGTGGTCGGCTTCAGCGTCCACGACACGATCGTCATCTTCGACCGGATCCGCGAGAACCTTCGCTTTGGCGGTGCCCAGCGCCTCCTCAAGCAGAACTTCGAGTCGGTGGTGAACCTCTCGATCGTCCAGTCGCTGGCGCGGTCGGTGAACACCTCGATGACGGTCGTGTTCACGCTGCTGGCGCTGCTGCTGATCGCCCCGACATCGATCAAGGGCTTTGCCCTGGCGCTGCTGATCGGGATCGTCAGCGGCACGTATTCGTCGATCTTCAACGCCAGTCCCTTGCTTGTGGCATGGCGGGACTGGGAGACTTCAGGTCGTTAGCCCCCTTCCCGGGGTCCGACGCGACCCGATGGCAGATGAGAAGATCAGAGACCTTGTGGAACCCGCGGTGATAACGACGGGCTGTGAGCTGTGGGACGTCGCCCTCAGCGGGCCGCGGGGCCGGCGCCGCCTGCTGGTCTCCATCGACGCTCCCGGCGGCGTCGACATCGAGCGCTGCAGCCGGGTCGCCCGGACACTCCGACCGGTACTGGACGCGGCGCCGGACTACGCCGACGTCGAGCTCGAGGTCTCGTCCCCGGGGGCGGAGCGACGCCTTCGTGGGATGGATGACTACCGCCGCTTCATCGGCGAGCGGGTCAACGTGCGCTTCCGCAGTGACGCCGAGGCCGATGGTGCCGAGACGGTGGTGGAGGGGCTGCTGGGGGCCGTTGACGACGACTCCCTCACGGTGCTGGCGCGCGACGACCGCGCCGTGGCCGTGCCGCTCCGCTCGCTGGTGGCGGCGCGCCTGGCCGTGGACTTCGGCGGCGACGACCGGCCCCACCGGAGGCCGCGCTGATGGCGATGGCGATGGGGGAGCTGCTGGGTGCGCTGGACCAGCTGCAGCAGGAGAAGGGCTTCAGCAAGGACGGGCTGATCCAGGTGATCGAGGAGGCCCTCGCCGAGGCCTACCGCCAGCGGCACGAGCCCGAGGGCGAGGTCGAGGTGCGCATCGACGTGAGCACTGGGGCGCTGCAGGCGGGGATCCACACCCATGGCGAGTACCAGCCCATCCCCGCGGAGGAGTTCCAGTCGGCCGCCGCGACCACCGCCCGCAAGGTGATCTTCGGCCGGCTGCGGGACGCCGAGCGCGAGCAGGTGTTCCAGGACGCGCTCAAGCACCAGGGCGAGCTGGCGTCGGCGGTGGTCGACCGGCTCGACGGCAACCTCGTCTTCGTGCGGACCGACCGCGGCCAGGGCGAGACCGCCAGCGAGGCGCTGCTTCCCCCCGAGGAGCAGATCCCCACGGAGACGTACCACCCCGGTCAGCGCCTGAAGGTGCTGCTGCTGGAGCCGCGCGTCGGGCGCCGGGGCCCGAGCCAGGTGGTCTCGCGCACCAACCGGTCGCTGGTGAAGCGCCTGCTCGAGTTCGAGGTCCCCGAGATCGTCTCCGGCCAGGTCCTGGTCAAGGCGCTGGCGCGGGAGGCCGGCCTGCGGACCAAGCTGGCGGTGGAGTCGTCCGAGGACGGGCTCGACCCCGTCGGCGCCTGCGTCGGTCCCAAGGGCGCGCGCATCCGAGCGGTTGTCGACGAGCTCAACGGTGAGCGCGTGGACGTGCTCGAGTGGGCGGACGACCCCGACGCGCTGGTGGCCAACGCCCTCAGCCCGGCGCGGGTGACCTCCGTGAGCACCGACGTGGAGACGCGGACCGCGACCGTGATGGTGCCGGCGGCGCAGCTCTCGCTGGCCATCGGCAAGGACGGCCAGAACGCCCGCCTCGCGGCGCGCCTCACCGGCTGGCGGATCGACATCAAGGGCGTGGAGGGCCCCGAGGAGGCCCCGGTGGCGCGGGAGGCCGCCCCCCGCGCCGTCGCAGAGGCCACCGAGGAAGCCCGCGACGAGGCTGCCGAGGAGGCCGTCCCAGCGTCCCAGCCGACCCCTACGGGGGAGTAGCCTCCGGGATGCCCAAGCGCGCTCACCAGCCCACCCGAACCTGCGTCGCGTGCCGCCGCAACCGGCCCAAGCGCGAGCTGGTACGGCTGGTTCGTACCCAGGGTGGCGCGGTCGAGGTGGACGCCGGCGGTAAGATCGACGGCCGCGGCGCCTATCTCTGCCCCGATCCCGCCTGCTGGACCCTCGCGGAACGCCGCCGGGCCGTCGAGCGGGCGCTCTCGGTGAGCCTCGACGCCGACGCGTGGCAGAATCTTGTAGCTTCACGGCCCCCCGCCATCCCGGCGGAGCCCTGATCGGAGGACCCTTATCGCTCGACCAAAGCGCGGCCCGGCGCGCGGAATCCGGGTAGGCCAGCTGGCGCGGGAGCTCAGTGTCGAGCCCCGTGCGATCCTCAGTTGGCTGCGCGAGCAGAACCTGACGTTCACGCACAGCGGCGCCCAGCTGCCGGCCGAGGTCGAGGACCAAGTCCGCAAGCACTACGAGGGCGCCGGCCGGCGCGGAGGCGCAGCCAACACCCGCGAGGTGCAGCTGCCCCCCAGCCTGACCGTGCGCGAGCTGGCCGAGTCGCTGACGGTCAGCCCCGTCGACGTGATCAAGGACCTCCTCAAGAACGGGATGGTCAGCAACATCAACCAGGAGCTGGACTTCGAGACCGCGGCGATCGTGGCTGACAACTTCGGCGTCAACGCGGTGCAGGGCGGCGCCGCCGTCGCCACCGCCGCGGAGGGTGCCAACGGCGCTTCGGCGGTGAAGCCCAAGTCGGAGCTGTTCAGCCTCGAGACCGACGACCCCGGCAGCCTGAGGCCACGGCCCCCGGTGGTCGCCGTCATGGGCCACGTCGACCACGGCAAGACGTCGATCCTCGACGCCATCCGGGAGTCGAAGGTGGCGGACAAGGAGGCCGGTGGCATCACCCAGCGGGTGGGTGCGTACCAGGTGGAGAAGAACGGCAAGCCGATCACCTTCATCGACACGCCCGGTCACGAGGCCTTCACGGCGATGCGGGCGCGGGGCGCCTCGATCACCGACGTGGCGGTGCTGGTGGTGGCGGCGGACGACGGCGTGATGCCCCAGACGCGCGAGGCGATCCAGCACATCAAGGCGGCGGGCGTGCCGCTGATCGTCGCCCTCAACAAGATCGACAAGGACAACGCCAACCCCGACCGCGTCAAGCAGGGCCTCGCCGACGTCGGGGTCCAGGTCGAGGAGTACGGCGGCGACATCCCCCTGGTGGCGGTGTCAGCCAAGGAGAAGCGGGGCCTCGACGACCTGCTGGAGATGATCCTGCTGGTGATCGAGATCGCGGACCTGAAGGCCAACCCCGACAAGCCGGCCGCCGGCACGATCATCGACGCCCACCTCGAGCGCGGCCGCGGCGCGGTGGCGACGGTCCTGGTGCAGGCGGGGACGCTGCGGGTGGGCGACCCATTCGTCATCGACACGATCAATGGCCGCGTCCGGGCCCTGGTCAACGAGGACGGCGAGAAGATGGAGAGCGCCGGCCCGGGACAGCCGGCCGTCGTCACCGGCCTCCCGGACGTGCCCAACGCGGGCGACGTGCTGGAGGTGGTGGACTCGGAGCGGACCGCCCGGGCGATCGCCGCGGCGCGGGTGGAGACGCGGCGCAAGGCGCAGGTCGCGGCGGCGCCCAAGCAGCGCCTGGAGGACCTCTTCGACCAGCTGCAGGAGGCCGACGTCAAGGACCTCAACCTGGTCCTCAAGGCGGACAGCCACGGCTCGCTCGAGGCGCTCAAGGGCTCGATCACCCGCATCCAGGACCCCAAGGTTCGCGTCCGCGTGATCTTCGAGGGGGTCGGCAACGTCGGCGAGTCGGACGTCAACCTGGCGGCGGCCAGCGAGGCGATGGTCATCGCCTTCAGCGTCAAGTCCGACGAGCGCGCGCTGGAGGCGGCCGAGAAGCAGAAGATCGAGATCCGCAACTACGACGTCGTCTACAACCTGACCGATGACATCGACCGGGCCATCAAGGGCATGTACGAGCCGACGTTCAAGCAGGTCTTCGAGGGGAAGGCCGAGATCAAGATGCCGATCAAGGTCCCCAAGATCGGCCTGATCGCGGGGTCGCTGGTGACCGAGGGCAGGATCTCGCGCGGGTCGGTGGCCAAGGTGTTCCGCGGCAAGGAGATGGTCCGCGAGACGAAGGTGGAGAGCCTGCGCCGCTTCAAGGAGGACGTCCGCGAGGTCATCGAGGGCCTCGAGTGCGGCATTCACCTCGAGGACTACCAGGAGTTCGCCGAGGGCGACGTGGTCGAGTCCTACGTGCTCGAACAGGAGAATCCCTAGGCTCGCGCCTTCGGACTCCTCGGGAAGGTGTTGGGATGCCCACCCACCGCGTCGACAAGGTCGCGGCCCAGCTGCAGGTCGAGATCAGCGGGATCCTGGCCGAGCTGCGCGACCCGCGCGTCGGCCTGATCAGCGTGGTCAGCGTCGACCTCTCGCCGGACCTTCGCAACGCGCGCGTCCACGTGAGCACGCTGGGGGGTGACGACGACCACCGGGCGCTGATGGACGTCCTGGAGCATGCCCAGGGCTTCGTCCGGCACGAGCTGGCCGCCCGCCTGCGGAGCCTGCGCCGCATCCCCAGCGTGCGGTTCGTGGATGACCGCAACATCGAGTACGCGGTTCGCATTGAGCAGGTGCTCGACGGCCTCCACCTCCACGACAACGATCCCGCCAACCCCGCGGAGGACGGCGATGGAGGCTGAGGCCGGCGAGATCCGCCGCCTCCTCGACGGCGCCAGGCAGGTGCTGGTGGTCTCGCACAAGGACGCCGACGGTGACACCCTGGGGTCGGCGCTGGCGATGATGTTCGTCGTCGCGGGCCTGGGCAAGGATGCCGTCATCCGTGTCCCGCCGCCGGTGCCCGACATCTACGAATTCCTGCCCGGCTTCGACCGTGTGAATGTCGAGCCGGAGGGGTTCACCCCCGACCTGGTGCTGGTCATGGACGCCAGCAACCTGGAGCGGGTTGACCGGGCGCTCGACGGCCTGGCGGAGGCCACGCCGATCGTGAACATCGACCACCACGTCAGCAACACCCGGTTTGGGGACGTCAACCTGGTGGTCCCCGAGGCGTGCTCGACCGCCGAGGTGACGTGCGACATCCTCCACAGCTGGGGCATCGAGATCACGGCGGAGGTGGCCACCAACATCTACGCCGGCGTGCTCACCGACACCGGCGGGTTTCGCCACGAGAACACGACGGAGCGGGCGCTGGCGATCGCCGGCGAGATGGTCAGCCGGGGCGCCAGCGCCGCCGACATCGCGATGCGGATCTACAAGTCCAAGAAGCTGTCCACGATCAAGCTGCAGGCGCTGGCCATGGGGACGATCGCGTTCGAGTGCGACGACCGCCTGGTGCACGCCTATGTGACCAAAGAGCTCCTGGAGCGCGCGGGGGCCAGCCCCGATGAGACCGAGGGGATCATCGACATCCTCAACAGCACCGAGGGACTGGAGCTGGCGCTGCTGTTCAAGGAGATCGGCCCGCGGGAGACGAAGATCTCGATCCGCAGCCGGGGCCAGGCCAACGCCAACGTGCTCGCGCAGGGCTTCGGCGGCGGCGGCCACGAGCGAGCCGCCGGCGCGGAGATCAAGATGCCGTTGCCCGAGGCGATGGAAGCGGTGCTGGCCGACGCCCGGCGGATGATCTCTGACCCTGCTGGCTGAGCCCGCCGTGGACCTCGTCGGGGTCCTCTGCGTCGACAAGCCGGCCGGCATGACGTCGGCCGCGGTGGTGGGGACCCTGCGGCGGAGCTCAGGCACCCGGCGTGTCGGCCACGGCGGCACCCTGGACCCGGCCGCGACGGGCGTGCTGCCGGTGTTCTTCGGCAGGGCCACGGTGCTGGCCGATCACCTGTCCGCCCAGGGCAAGTCGTACCGCGCCGGCATTCGCCTGGGAGCGGGGTCGACCACCGACGACGCCGAGGGCGAGCTGACGCCCGCAGCCCTGCCGGTGGGCCTCACGCAGGACACCGTTGTGGGCGCTCTCGCCGGGTTCGTGGGAGACATCATGCAGCGGCCGCCGGCGTACTCCGCGCTGAAGGTCGATGGCGTGCGCAGCTACCGCCGGGTGCGACGGGGAGAGGGCGATGCGCCCCTGCCGCCGCGGCCCGCGCGCGTCGACCGCGCCGAGCTGGTCCGGGTCGAAGCCGGCGGCGACGGTGGGCCGCTGGCGGTGGTTGACATCGACTGCGGCCCCGGCTTCTACGTCCGCGCGTTGGCCCGTGACCTGGGCGAGGCGCTGGGCACCCGCGCCCACCTGGAATCACTGGTCCGCACCCGGGTGGGCGCGCTCGCGCTCGACGACGCGGTGTCGCTGGACGCGGCGGTCGCGGCAGGGGAGGACCTGGCACTGCTGCCGGTGCGCGACGTCGTCCGCGGATGGGCGGCGGTGCGCGCGGAGGATGGCGTCGAGGACCTGCTGCAGGGGAGGGCGGTGGCCGCGCCGGGGGCCCCCGACGGGCCGTCGTACGCGCAGGATGGCGCGGGCCGCGTGCTGGCGATCGGGGAGGTGCGGGACGGCAGCTTCCATCCCCGCCGCCTCGTCGAGCTCTGATGGAGACCCACTTCGGGCTGCCGCCACGGCCGCTGCCGCCGGGCTGGCTGACCATCGGCAGCTTCGACGGCGTCCACCGCGGCCACGTCAAGGTCATCCGTCGCCTCGTGGCGTTGGCCCGCCGCGCCGGCACGCCCGCGGTGGTGATGACCTTTGACCCTCACCCCCGGTGCGTACTGGCGCCCGACACCTGCCCCCTGAGCCTGACCACCCTCGACGAGCAGGCTGACGCCATCGAGGCGCTGGGCGTGGACCACCTGGTGGTCATGCCTTTCACCAAGAAGCTGTCGCAGCTGACCGCCACCCAGTTCATGGAGCAGCTCACCTCGGCGGTACCCCTGGCCGGCCTGGTTATCGGTTACGACTTCGCCCTCGGCCACCAGCGCCGGGGCGATCGGCAGTTCCTGGAGAACTACGGCGACCACCACGGCTTCGGGGTGGAGGTGATCACCCCGCACTCCCGCGAGGGCCGGATCATCAGCAGCTCCGCCATCCGCACGCTGCTGCTGGAGGGCCAGGTCGCCCGCGCCGCCAGGCTGCTCGGCCGCGACTACTCGATCACGTCGTTCATCGAGCACGGCACCGGGACGGGCAGCAGGATCGGCTTCCCGACGGCGAACTTCGCGATCACGCCCAACAAGCTGGTGGCCGCCC
>JAXDLV010000053.1:0-5399 GCA_034666445.1 Chloroflexota bacterium
GACCGACACCGACGGCCTGCGCGTGCTGCTCATCCGCCAGGGCACCGACCTCGGCCGGGTCAGCGACGACCTCACCGGCGCCGTGCCGGGCGGCAACTTCCCGGTGGACTCCGGCCTGGCCAAACGCGACGCCGAGGAGCTGAAGGCCCAGATCGAGACGTCGGCCCTGTGCGAGCCGTTCAAGAGCCGGCTGGTCGCCGCCGCGGTCGAGCTGGTGACGGCCGACACGGCGCTGGTGGACAGCCAGGGCAGCGCCGGGGCGGCCGACCTGCTGGCGACCTCGCAGCAGAAATACCAGGCCATCAACGACCTGATCAACAACCCGCCCAGCGCCTGACGGGGCGCCCAAACGGGGCCGGCGGCTGAGCTAAACTCGCTCTCCGCGTGGCGGTGTAGCTCAGTGGTAGAGCACCCGGCTCATACCCGGTATGTCGGTAGTTCGAATCTACCCTCCGCCAAACTAACCTCCTGATGCCTCGAGCCAACCTCGTCGAGACCGTGCTCCGCGCCTGCCGCGCGGACGCCGTGCTGGGAACCAACCCGCGCGTCGTCGTTGGGGTTTCGGGCGGCCCCGACTCGACCGCGCTCCTGCATGCGCTCGCCCGGGCGCGGCGCCGCCTCGGGCTCGATGTCAGCGCCGCCCACTTCGACCACGGCTGGCGCCCCGGTGCCCCCGATGCCGGGCGGGTGGCCGAGCTCTGCGCCGAGCTGCGCCTGCCACTCGAGCTCGGCCGTGCCGCCGCCCCCGTACGCCGCGCCGAGGCTGCCGCCCGGGATGCGCGCCACGCCTTCCTGGAGGGCGTCGCAGCGCGGGCCGGAGCGGCCACCGTCGCGCTCGGCCACACCTCCGACGACCAGGCCGAGACGGTGCTGCTGCACCTCATCCGGGGCACGGGCCTCGAGGGTCTCGCCGCCATGGCGGTGCGCGAGGGGCCGCGCTTCCGCCCCCTGCTGGGCACCTCGCGGGCCGAGGTCGAGGCGTACTGCACCCGCCACCGGCTGGCGCCGCTGGACGATCCCAGCAATGCCGACCCGGGCTTCGCCCGCAACCGGGTGCGAGCCGAGCTGCTGCCGCTGCTGGAGGACTTCAACCCCGCCATCCGGGCGGCGTTGGTGCGCCTGGCGGAGGCCGCCCGCGCGGAGCACGAGGTGGTGTCGGATCGCGCCGCGGCCTGGCTTCACCGCCGCCGCCGGCCGCTGCCGCGGGCCGCGTACGCGACGCTACCCGTGGCGGTCCGCGTCGAGGTCCTGCGCCGGGTCTGGACGGAGGCGGCCGGTGGCGGCGTGCCGGAGGGCGACGCGGCGCGCCTGCGCCAGGCTGACCTGTTGGTCAGCGGGGGTCGAAAAGAAGGAATGACGAGCCTCGGCCGCGGGTTGCACCTGTACGTCCAGGACGGCGTTTTTCACGTCGCCTGAACCACCGTCGGGACCACCGTCAGGACCCCGGCGGGACCCGGCCGGGGCCCCCGTCGCGGGCCGTGCGCCTCTAAGAGGAATCAAATACACCCTGTGTTAGGATCGCGAATATGAAGCTGCAGCGCCGCGGCGTTGTCTATCTTGTCCTGCTTGTCGTCTTCGTCGGGCTCATTTATATGGTCTCGAAGAACTACAACTTTGGCGCACAGGCGGACCCGCGGACCTACTCGCAGCTGATCGAGGCGGCTCGAAACGACACCATCGCCTCGGCCGAGGTCAACGGCAACGGCAACGAGATCGACTGGAAGGACAAGGACGGCCACGCCTTCAAGACCACCGCGCCGCTGGACGTCATCAAGCTCGACCCCGACCTCGCGGTCAAGATGCACGTCGAGTTCAAGCCGCAGTCGGGCTCCAGCCTCTTCCTGCAGATCCTGCCGAACATCATCTTCCTGGTCCTGATCGGCGCCTTCATGTGGTACATGCTCCGGCAGACCCAGTCGGGCAACAACCAGGCGATGAGCTTCGGCCGCAGCCGCGCCCGGATGCTGGCCGGGGACAAGCCGCTGGTCACCTTCCAGGACGTCGCCGGCGTGGAGGAGGCCAAGCAGGAGCTCAACGAGATCGTCGACTTCCTCAAGTTCCCCGACAAGTTCACCGCCCTCGGTGCGCGCATTCCCAAGGGCGTGCTCCTGGTCGGCCCTCCCGGGACCGGCAAGACCCTGCTGTCCAAGGCCGTCGCCGGTGAGGCCGGGGTGCCCTTCTTCTCCATCTCCGGTTCGGAGTTCGTCGAGATGTTCGTCGGCGTCGGCGCCAGCCGCGTCCGCGACCTCTTCGACCAGGCCAAGAAGAACTCGCCCTGCATCGTGTTCGTAGACGAGATCGACGCCGTCGGCCGCCAGCGCGGCGCCGGCCTGGGCGGCGGCCACGACGAGCGCGAGCAGACCCTCAACCAGCTGCTGGTGGAGATGGACGGCTTCGAGACCAACACCCACGTGATCGTGATCGCCGCCACCAACCGGCCCGACGTGCTCGACCCGGCCCTGCTGCGTCCCGGTCGCTTCGACCGCCACGTCACGCTCGACCGCCCCGACATCAAGGGCCGCTTCGCCATCCTCCAGGTGCACGCCAAGAACAAGCCCCTGGAGAAGGAGGTCAACCTCGAGGTCCTGGCCAAGCAGACCCCGGGCTTCAGCGGCGCCGACCTCTCGAACCTGATCAACGAGGCCGCCATCCTGGCCGCCCGCAACAACAAGAAGCTGATCGGGATGCCGGAACTGGAGGAGTCGATCATCCGCGTGATGGCCGGCCCGGAGCGCAAGTCGCGCGTCATCTCCGAGAAGGAGAAGAACATCGTGGCCTACCACGAGATCGGGCACGCGCTGGTGGCCAAGTCGCTGCCCAACGCCGACCCGGTGCACAAGGTCTCGATCATCTCCCGCGGCCAGGCCCTGGGCTGGACCGCCTACCTCCCCGAGGAGGACCGCTACCTCGCGTCGAAGGGCGAGCTGGAGGACCGCATCGCCATGGCGCTGGGCGGCCGTGTCGCCGAGGAGGTCATGTTCGGGGAGATCACCTCGGGCGCCGGCGACGACATCCGCCGCGTCACCGACATCGCCCGCAAGATGGTCACCGAGCTCGGCATGAGCACCAAGCTCGGGCCGCGCGCTTTCGGCCAGCGCGAAGAGATGGTGTTCCTCGGCCGCGACCTCGGCGAGCAGCGCAACTACTCCGAGGAGATGGCGGGCATCATCGACGACGAGATCCACTCGATCGTCGACACCGGCTACAAGAAGGCCAAGGAGATCCTGGTTCGCCGCAAGGGCGACATGATCAAGCTTGCGGAGCACCTCAAGGAGGTCGAGACGATGGACGGCGACGACATCGACAAGATCCTCCGCGGCGAGACGCCGAGCAGCGGCGGCCTTGGCGAGCTCACCTCCCTCCAGCAGAAGGAGAAGCAGGTGGCCAAGGACGCCGAGAAGAAGTCCAAGGAGTCAGGTAGGCCCGGGTTCAGGCCCGAGCCCTCACCCTCTTAGACCTCAGCCACTTCGCCCTGGCCGACGGCGGCCAGGAGGCGTCCCTTTTCCTCGACCGGCTGCTGGCGTTCATCGCCCCGGCGCGTGTTTCCCTCGATATCGCCATTTACGACGTGCGCCTCTCGGACGCCCACTTCGGCCGCCTCCGCGATGCTCTGCAGGAGCGGGCCCGCGCGGGCGTCGCCACCCGGCTCGTCTACAACGGCCCGCGCCCGCCCGACCCGCGCTACCCGCCGCCGCCGCGGACCGACCCCGAGCAGGTGGCGTCGCTGGGGGTGCCGGTGCGCAGCATCCCCGGCATCCCCGACCTGATGCACCACAAGTACGTCGTCCGCGATGTCGAGGCGGTGTGGACGGGTTCGACCAACTGGACCGAGGACTCCTGGACCCGCGAGGAGAACGTCGCCCTGGTCGTGCCCTCGCCCGTGGTGGCCGCCGACTACCGCCGCGACTTCGACGAGCTGTGGGAGAAGGGAGATGTCGAGAAGTCCGGTCGCTTCGACGGCGCCTGGGGCGAGGCGACGCTGGACGGCGCCACGGTGGCCTGCCGCGCGGTTTTCTCGCCGGGGCGGGGACGGGCGATGTCCCACCTCTACGCGCGCCGGGTCGGCCAGGCGCGCCGCCGGCTGCGCATCTGCTCCCCGGTCCTGACCTCGGCGCCGGTGCTCGGCAGCCTGGCGGAGGTGCCCGACGGCCTCGATTGCCGGGTGGTCTACGACGGCACCCAGATGGCCGAGGTGCTGCGCCAGTGGCACGCCAACCCCAACTCCACCTGGAAGGCGCCGCTGTTCCAGGCGGCGATGGCGCGGCTGCCCTCAGCCTCGAAGGCCAGCACCCCGTACGGCCCTGACACCGTCCACGACTTCATGCACGCCAAGCTGGTGGTGTCAGACGACGTCGTGCTGACCGGGAGCTACAACATCTCGCACAGCGGGGAGATGAACGCCGAGAACGTTGTCGAGCTGCACAGCGGCGCGCTGGCCGACGAGCTGGCGGCGTTTGTCGACGTGCTCTACGAGCGCTATCGGCCCCCGGCTCGCGCCTGAGCCCGGGCCGCTGCGGCATCCTCCAGCAGCCGCCGGAGGGGGTGGCCGCCGAGGCCGTCGACCCGCATGTCGGCATGGGACAGGTCGAGCCTGCGGGTGAGGTCGTTGGGCACGGCCACGCAGAGGATGCCGGCCGCCTGGGCGGCGCGAACGCCGTTGGGCGAGTCCTCGAACGCGATCGCCTCGGCCGCGGGCACGTCGAGGCAGTCGAGCAGGGCGAGGTAGGAGTCGGGGTGGGGCTTGCTGCGCTCGACGTCGTCCCAGCAGCGCAGGCAGTCCCAGGCCTCGGCGACCCCGAGGCGCTCCAGGTGGCGGGTCACCCACCGCCGCGAGGAGCCGGAGGCGATGCCCAGCTTCAGTCCCATCGCGCGGGCCTCCTCGAGGTATTCGCGGATCCCGGGCAGCAGCTGGGTGACGTCGGTCAGCTCGTCCTTGCGGCGGGCGCGGCGCGCCTCCACCTCCATGGCGTCGATGGTGCCGGGACCCAGCAGGCGCTCGAGGTCGGCGAGCGGGTCGAAGCTGCTCTCCCGGTTGCTGATGCAGTCGGCCCAGGCCAGCAGGTCCATCTGATGGCCGTGCTCGGCGTACACCTCGTTCCAGGAGTCGTACGAGGGGCTCTCGGTGTCGACGATCAGCCCGTCGAAGTCGAAAAGGAGCGCCCGGAATTCCACGCGGAACTATAATCACGGTCGTCTGAGTTGCATTGAACGCGCACGACCCGCAGGGCGTGCAGCCCGACTGAGACATAGGTAAAGGAGACCCCGCTTGGATCGCAAGACCGAGACGGAAACCGATGGCCGAGCAGCCTGACGTTTTGAGCGGAGCCGCTGACGCGGCCCCCCTCACGATCGGCTTCGTCGGCAGCGGCCGCGCCGCCACGGCGCTGGCCACGGGTCTC
>JAXDLV010000054.1:0-3485 GCA_034666445.1 Chloroflexota bacterium
CGCGCCGGAGCCCGAGCGCACGCCGGAGCCCGCGCCCACGCCGGAGCCTGAGCCCCCGCCGGAGCCTGAGCCCACGCCGGAGCCTGAGCCCACGCCGGCGCCCGAGTCAGCGCCGACGCCTGAGCCCGAACCGACGCGCCAGCCCGAGGCCTCGGCGCCGGCGGAGCGCGACCCGGAGTCCCCCGCACCGCTGGCGCCGGTTTAGGCTCGGGCTCGGGCTCCGGCGTGGCCTCGGGCTTGGCCACGGGTTCGGGTTCCGGCTCTGGCTCGGGGTCATCGACGCTGGCGGCGGCGATGGCGGCGGCCCCAGTCGACGCCGCGGTCTCGGCCCACTTCGGCTTCTCCTCGCGCTCGGCCTCGGGCTCCTCGTCGTCCTCGTCGTCGTCGTCGTCGTCAGCCGCCGCGGCGGGGGCCGCCGCGTGGGTCTCGCGGTCGTCGCGCGGCTCGGTGTCGCTGGTGGTCAGCTCCAGGAAGATGTCCTCCAGGCTGGCCTGCTCGGTCCGCAGCTCGATGAGGTCGATGTCGGCGATGACCAGGGCGCGTGAGACGGCGCGCCGCAGGTCGACGTCGGGCTCACCCTCGACGACTACGCGGCGCCGGTTCTCGGGCATCGCCTCGGTGTGCAGCGAAGTTATCCCGACCACGTCCTGCAGAGCCAGCCGCACGTGGTCCTCCTGCGCGACGACCAGGGCCTCAAGGCGCTGGCCCTTCTTCATCTTCCCCGACAGGCCCTCGGGCGTGTCCTGGGCGACGATGTGGCCGCGGTTGATAATGAGGATGCGGTCGCAGGTGGCCTCGACCTCGGGGAGGATGTGGGTCGAGAGGACCACCGTGTGCTCCTTGGCAAGGTCACGGATGAGGCGCCGAGTGTCGATGCGCTGCCCGGGGTCGAGCCCCTCGGTCGGCTCGTCGAGGATCATGACCGCCGGCTCGTGGATCACGGCCTGGGCGATGCCGACGCGCTGCCGGTAGCCCTTCGACAGCTTGCCGATGAACACGTCGGCGACGTCGGTGGTGTTCGACTTCTCCATCGCCACGTCCATCGCGCTCTTGCGCTTGTCCTTGGGGATCTGGCGCAGCCGCGCGACGAAGTCGAGGTAGTCGCGCACCGTCAGGTCCTTGTAGAGCGGCACCGACTCGGGCATGTAGCCGATCTGGCGGCGCGCGTCGAGCGACTGTTTCTCGACGTCGAAACCCGCGATCGTCGCGGTGCCGGACGTCGGCGGAAGGTATCCCGTGAGGATGCGCATCGTCGTCGTCTTACCCGCGCCGTTGGGCCCGAGGAAGCCCAGGATTTCGCCCTTTTTGACCGAGAAGCTCACGTTGTTGATGGCCCGCCAGCCGGCGTAATCCTTGGTCAGAGATTCGACCTGTATCATGAGCCGCCGAATTATGCCACAGGGGTTGTTGGGTCAGGATTAGACCTTCATGAGCCGTCCGGACAGCGTCAACGGAGCCCCTCGGGACAGCGTCATCATCGCCATCGGCGACGAGCTGCTGCGCGGCCACACGCTGGACACCAACTCCCATTTCCTCGCCCAGCGCCTCTACGCATTGGGCTACCCGCTGCGCCGCGTGCACGTGGTCGCCGACGTGCAGGATGAGATCGTCACCACGCTGCGGTCCGAGATCGCGGCTGGGGCGACGTGCGTGTTCCTCTGCGGCGGCCTGGGGCCAACCCCGGACGACCGCACGCTGGAGGCGCTGGCGGTCGCCCTCGACCGGCCGCTGGTGCTCGACCCCGGTGCCGCCAGGCACATCCAGGTGCGGCTTGACTGGCTACACGGCATCGGGCGGATCAAGAGCCCCGAGATGAAGGCGGCCAACCGGCGCATGGCGGAGGTGCCGGAGGGCGCGACGATCCTCGAGAACTCGATGGGCATGGCACCTGGCCTGGAGATCGGAATCGGCGACGCGGCCGGCCCCCCACGCCACCTCTTCGTGCTGCCGGGCGTGCCCCGCGAGCTGAAGTCGATATTCGAGGACGAGATCGTGCCGAAGTACCTGTCGGGGGGCACGATCCACGCCACCGCCGAGGTGCATTTCCAGATGGCGGTCGAGGCGGAGTTCTGGGACCTGCTGACCCGCATCGAGCACGAGTTCCCGGGGGTCTCGGTGGGCTCCTATCCCCAGCCGGACCGGGGGCACCTGATCATCCGCCTCGCCGGCGCCGACGCCGGACAGGTCGAGGCCGCGGCGGCGGTGGTGCGGGACGCCGCACCGGCCGAGCCCTACCAGGCGGCCGAGAGCTAGGGGCGCATCCCCCGCGCGGTCCTGCCGGGCTCGCGCAGCGGGGCGGCGAGGGTGGCGAACTCACAGAGCAGGGAACGGGTGTCGCGGGGGTCGATGATCTCCTCCACCAGGAAGGCCTCCGCGGTCTTGAACGGCGAGCGGAAGACGTCAAGCGCGGCGTGCAGCTCGGCGCGCATCTTCTCGGGGTCCGGCGCGGCGTCCAGCTGGGCCTTGAAGGCCGCCTCCACGCCACCCTCGAGCGGCAGCGATCCCCAGTCGCCCGACGGCCACGCGTAGCGGATCGAGAATCGATGGTGGGGCCGGTGCGCAGCGCCCGCGACGCCGAAGACCTTGCGCAGGATCACCGAGCACCACGGCGTGCGCGCCTGGTAGATCGCCGCGAGCGTGCGGGCGCCGTGGCGGATCGTCCCGGCGCGCTCGGCCGCGGTGCCGATGACGAAGCCGGGCTGGTCGACCAGGTGCACCACCGGCAGGTGGAAGGTGTCCGCGAGGTCGACAAAGCGGGTGACCTTCTGGGCGGCGTCGGCGGTCCACCCGCCGGCGTACTGCATCGGGTCGCCGGCGAGCACCGCCACCGGCCAGCCGTCGAGCCGCGCCAGCCCGGTGATCGCGGGGCGGCCAAACAGCCGCCCCATCTCGAAGAAGGAATCTCGGTCGAAGAGCGCCTCCACCACCTTGCGCGCCTGGTAGGGCTTGCGGCGGTCGCGGGGGATCGCGTCGACCAGCCATTCGTCGCGGCGGCCCGCGTCGGCGGCGGCCTCGCCGCGAGGCGGCAGGTCATGCACCGACGACGGCAGGTACGACAGGAAGCGACGGGTGCGGTCGAACGCGTCGGCCTCGTTCTCGACCTCGTCGTCGACCACGCCGTTGCGGGCGTGGATGTGGCTGCCGCCCAGCGCCTCCTTGTCGACCGTCTCACCGAGCCTTGCCACCACCGGCGGTCCCGCGACAAACACCTGGGCGATGTCGCGAACCATCACCGAGTAGTGGCTGCTGACGACGCGCGCGGCGCCAAGCCCCGCCACCGGGCCCAGCGCCAGGCTCACGACGGGGACCTGGGCGAGGTTGTCCACCACCCACTCCCACCCGGGGTTGAGCGGCACGTAGGTCCTGCCCATGGACTCCAGCGACTTGACCGAGCCGCCGCCCCCGGTGCCGTCGACCAGGCGCACCATCGGCAGCCGCAGCTCGCCGGCCATCTGCTCCGCGTAGACCTGCTTATAGAAGATGGA
>JAXDLV010000055.1:0-32925 GCA_034666445.1 Chloroflexota bacterium
GTACTTCGATGTCCCGCTGCGCGCGCGCAGTGACATCCGCCAGGCCTGGGTCAGCCAGGGCCGGGTTGAAGATCGCACGGTAGTAGCTAAGTGCCGCGGCCAGCACGCCCGGCTCGGCGAACATCCGCTTGATGCTCGCGGTGTGCTCCGGGTCGTTGTAGTCAGGGCCGGTCCACTGGTCCCAGAGGTAGTCGAGGAAAGCGAAATTGTTGGCCGCGATCGCAACTTCGGGGATGTCCGGCAGCTGGAAGAACCACCAGTGGAAAGCGCGTTTCACCTGCTCTGGCATCATCAGCAGCTGCGGCAGAGCGCGACCATGTGGAATTGCCAGGACCGCCGCGCGTCGTACCGACTCGGGGTATGCGGCGAGCAACGTGTAGGTGACCGCAGCGCCCCAATCGTGGCCGACGACGTGTGCCGGCCCGTCGGATAGCGCCTCGATCAAGGCTCGGGCGTCGGTTGCCAGCGTTGCGCTGTCGTAGAAGGCGCCGGGACCGGTGGGCGCATAGCCGCGATTGAACGGCGCGACGACATGGAAACCGGCCTCCGCCAGGGCCGGCAGCTGGTGCGACCAGGTGTGCGGGCTGTCGGGGAACCCGTGCAGAAGCAGCATGAGCGGTCCCTCACCCGCATCCAGGTAGGCAAAATCGATACCGTTCGCCTTCACCTGCTTGGTCTCCAATATCATCCTCCTCCCTGAACCCGGCTCATCGCGTGGGCCGGCCGGTTGCGGTTCAGCTGACCGCTTTCTTTCAATAGCTTGACGATCCTCGCCTCGTTGGCGGCTGTCAGGGTCTTCTTCGCCGCGCACGAAACGAGGGTCGCGGTCGTTCGGGAGGATCACACCCGCTAGAGTGACGAAGACCGTGAGAGACAGCACCAAGCAGGCTCGCCTGGGAGAGCTGTCGGACCGGATCGAGGCCGAGCTGCGTCGCCTTGGTCTCTGGCTTGAGCACCCCCCGCCCGAGGCGACCGTTCTCGCCGGGGGAGCCTTTGGCCTCGGTACCGTCGCGTTCGACACATGGCTTCAAGTCGTCTTCGTGAACCGGCTGCGTCAGGTGGCCGCTGGGACCTTCGACCTCCCGCGCTCCAGTTCGGTTGGTGCGCAGGCCGTCCGGGAGTGGGACGGCGACCCCATCGGTCGGGATACCCTGCTCGGCTTGATTCAGCAGGTTGACGATCTTCTCTCCTAGGAGCGGCCCGGCGGCACCTCCATAGAATCAACCTCGTAGCCGTCTACCCTCGGGAAGGAGTGCGAAACCATGGCAGGGACGAAGACCAAGGACAAGGCGCCCCAGGGATTTAGCGCCGACGAAAAGGCCGCGGCGCGCGAGCGCGTCCGGGAGCTGAAGGCGGAGGCGGCCAAGGCGGATGGGGAAACCGAACTGCTCGCCGCGATCGCCAAGATGCCGGAACCGGACCGCGCGATGGCCAGGAAGGTCGACGCATTGATCAGAGCCGCAGCACCCGACCTCGCACCGAAGACCTGGTATGGAATGCCCGCATATGCCAAGGACGGCGATGTGATCTGCTTCTTCAAGAATGCAGGGAAATTCAAGGCCAGGTATCACAACCTCGGCTTCAGTGACAAGGCGAACCTCGACGACGGTGGCATGTGGCCGAGTGAGTTCGCGCTCACGAAGCTGACCGCCAGTGACGAGGCAAAGATCACTGCGCTGGTGAGAAAAGCGGTCCGCTGACCGGCCCAGGCCGGAATTGGAGATGGTGACGGCCGTTCTGCGGGCCCGGGAATCGATCCGGGCCGGGGCGTATGATCGATCGTACGAACGGATGGGCGGAAGGCACTAAACACCTTGGCACTGGATGTCGTGGGCAAGCTCGGCAGGGTGACGGCCGCCATAACGCCGGGCCACCTTGGTGAGGTTGTGATCGAAGTTCGGGCCGGGACTGAGCGTTTCCTGGCCTGCGCCGCTGACCGCGACACGACCATCCCGAAGCACACCCAGGTGCTTGTCGTCGGCAGCCTGGGCGGCCGCACCGTGGAAGTCAGGCCGACGGAACGGATGAGGTTGCCAACTTAGTCATGGAGATCCTGTTGATCGTCGCCGGGCTGGTCGTGGCCGTCGTGATCGTTGCGGCGCTGCTCTTCCGAGTGGCCTGGCGGGTGGCCGAACCAGATGAAGCGCTGATAATTTCGGGCTTCCGCACGGGCGATCGTCCTGACGGTGTTGGCGAGAGCATGGGCTTCCGGATCGTTACCGGTCGGGGTTGCCTGATCATGCCAGGCGTAACCAAGGTCCGGCGACTCTCGCTCGAGGCCCATGAGAGCGAGATGCAGGTGCCCTGCGTGAGCCAGCAGAAGATCCAGCTGGACCTGCGTGGGGTGGTCGTCTACAAGGTGGGCGACGACTACCGTTCGATTGCAAACGCCGCGCGCCGGTTCCTCGACCGCCCTGCCCAGGAGCTCGAAACCAAGGTCCAGAACGTCTTCGTCGGCCATCTCCGCGCGATCGCGGGGTCCATGACAGTCGAGGAGATGATCAGCGACCAGGACAAGTTCGCGCAGCAGGTGCGAGACCGCTGCACCCAGGAGATGGAGTCATTCGGGCTCGTCATCGACAGCTTCCAGATCCAATCGATCACCAACCCGTCGAACTACATCGAGCACCTCGCCGCTCCCCACCAGGCGGAGGTCGAACAGAAGGCGCGCGTCGCCCAGGCCATCGCCGAGCGCGAGGCGGTCGCCCAGGAGCAGGCCTCCCAGGCCCAGATCGCGCTGTCGGTTCGCGACACCAACATCAAGAAGGCCGGGTACCAGGCCGAGGTGGACAAGGCCACCCAGGAGGCGGCGCAGCAGGGGCCGCTGGCAAACGCCACCGCCACGCAGAGCGTGGTCGAGGAGCAGACGCGGGTCGCGGAGCTCCAGGCACTACAGACGGAGAAGCAGCTGCAGGTCGACGTTCGCAAGCCGGCGGACGCCGAGGCCTACAAGCAAACCACCCTGGCAACGGCAGCCCGGGACGCTCACATCAGCCAGGCTGAGGCGGCCGCCCAGGAGGTGAAGCTGCGGGCGGAGGCATCGGCGCAGCAGATCAGGGTGCAGGCCACAGCCCAGGCTGAGGCCACCCGCATCACCGGGCAGGCGGAGGCGGACGCCATCAAAGCCAAGGGCCTGGCGGAGGCGGACGCAATCCGAGCCCGCATGGAGGCCGAGGCGGCCGGGATCGAGCGTCGTGCGGCGGCCCTGAGCCAGAACCAGGAAGCGGTCATCGCCCAGCAGATTGCCGAGCAGCTGCCCGAGATCGTGGCCGCCGCGGCCGCCCCCTTCGAGCACATTGGCCAGTTCACGGTGCTCAATGGCGCCCAGGGCGTGACCGGGGCGATCGCCGAGATCATCCAGCAGGCGGGAGCCCTGACCAGCATGGCCAGGGAGTCCCTGATGCCGGCGGTGACGGGCAACCTCAACGGCGGCGCACCTTCGAACGGGTCCTCTGGCCCACCGGCACGCCGCGCTGCCAACGCGGAGGCAAAGGAGAGCACCGCCGCATCATCTGTTCGACATCCCAGGGCCGAGAAGGAAGTACCTGAGCGACCAGCCGAAGGCTGACCCGCGGCCGTCGCCGGCCCAGGCCGAGAACGGCCTGGTCGAAAGCTTCATCGAGAGGGTCGCATCCGTCGACGTGGACGGCAGCGACTTCCGTCGCCTCGTTGAAGACGTGGAGTCACTCGCTGAGCGAGAGCTGCGCTCCGTGGCGATGGTGGGCCGCCGCCTCGAGGTGCTTCCGGGCGGCGTTCTTGAGGAGCGCAACGGATCGGCCGCCCGCGGCCTCGACGAACTTCGCCGCAGGGCGCGCGACCTGACCCTGACCGGCGGTCTCGATTCCGGTCGCGCCGCGCCAAGGTTCCGGATCTTCCCCCGGCGCGACCCCGCCCGGGCTTACTTGGATCGCTGGGCGCGTGCCCAGAAAAGCATCGAAGGCATCGTGGTCAGGCTGCGTGATGCCGCTACGCGGCTTCGCCAGGACAGCGCCCAGATCGCGGAGGAGCTACTGGCGCTCGACAGCCAGGTCGCCACCCTGACGAGGTACGCGAACCTTTCCCAGCGCCTGGACGAGCGCCTCAGCTCCCACATCGACGGCATCAGCCAGGCCGACCCGTCGAGGGCGGCGATCCTGCGGCAGGAACTCCTGTTGGTGGTCCGGACGCGCCGTCGTGACATCCTGACCAACCTCACGGTGGCGATCCAGGGCCAGGCGGCACTGCGGATCCTCGAAGAGAACAATGATCAACTGGTTGATGCGATCAGCCGGGCCACCACCAGCGTCACTGCGGCGCTGCAGACCGGGGCCGTCGTCCGCCAGGCGCTCGAGCTCAGACGCCGGTTGCAGGCCGGGCTCGACGGCGATGGCGCCGAACCAGAGGTCGGGGAGAGCGGGACCGCCTCGGCCACCGTCGCTCAGGCCTGGGCTGAGGTGAGGGAGACGCTCAACGAGGTTGAGCGCCTTCGCCGGCGCGTGGTCGAGGCGGCCGCTGCCCTGGGGTCGCCGGAAGGCGACCTTCCGGCAGAATCAGCCCAATGATCCCGGCTTGGGATGAGACGTGCGCTGAGCATCGCCTTGCCGTGGTGGTGGGCCCCCAGTACATGATTACGGGCACTGGTAAGGAAGATCGGAGGACAGTGGCATGAGCAGCGATACCCCGACCCCTGAGGCCCCTGACAACACCCCGGCGACCGCGCCGACAACGGTCGAGTCGCCTCACACCGAGCTCGTCCTCGAACCCCCGGTGGCAGTGACCGCCGTCTCCGTGTCAGCCGCGGATTCGATGGTCCAGCTGGACCCCAAGACCATCGAGGCAATCGACGACACGGTCAATGACTTCGTCGACGCGATGGTCGCCCTCGACACCCACTCCGAGGAGTTCGCGGGCAAGGTGCGCTCGGTTCAAGACCTTGGTGACAGGGAGATCCGCGACTCGGCAAATGTCTCCAATCGGATGCTTGAGCGGCCCGTCAACGCCATGGAGCACGGCGGCCTCGACAAAGCATCGCTGGTCTCCACGTCGCTGCTGGAACTCCGTCGCACCGTCGAAGACCTGGACCCGTCCAAGCAGGGGTTGCTCGAGCCTCACAAGCTGCTCGGCGTCATCCCCTTTGGCAACAAGCTGCGGGACTACTTCCAGAAATACCAGTCGGCGCAGAGGCAACTCGACAAGATCATCCAGGCGCTGTACCACGGACAGGACGAGCTCCGCCGAGACAACGCCGCGGTGGAGCAAGAGAAGATCAACCTCTGGCACATCATGCAGCGGCTCCAGGAGTACACCTACATGGCGCGCAGCCTGGACAACGCCATCGAGGCCAGGATCGCGACCGTCGCGACCACCGATCCCGAGCGGGCCAGGGTGCTGACCGAGGACCTCAGCTTCTACGTGCGCCAGAAGGTCCAGGACCTGCTCGTCCAGCTGGCCGTCAGCGTGCAGGGCTACCTCGCCCTGGAGGTGGTGCGCAAGAACAACATCGAGCTCATCAAGGGCGTCGACCGGGCAACCACTACGACCGTCTCAGCCCTCCGCACCGCGGTGATCGTCGCCCAGGCGATGGCCAACCAGAAGCTGGTGCTGGACCAGATAACGGCGCTCAACACGACCACCAGCAACCTGATCGAATCGACGTCCGAGCTGCTGCGCCAGCAGAGCACGGACATCCACTCCGAGGCCGCCAGCGCCACGGTCAACATCCAGAAGCTGCAGGCCGCGTTCGCCAACATCTACGCCACCATCGACGCCATCGACGCATACAAGGTGCAGGCGCTGCAGACGATGCAGGTGACCGTCGATGCGCTCTCGGGCCAGATCCAGACCGCCCAGGGCTACCTCGACCGCGCCCACCAGGCGCCGGCCACGGACGAGGCGGTCGGTGACGGCGGTGCCGGAGATCTCAAGCTCCCTGACGAGAGCTGACGGGGGGTGCTTCCCGCGCCTCGGCAATTGACACGGGGGCGCAGGCCGGGCTAGTCCTGCGGGCTTCCTATGGGGCTGGCGCACCGGTCGCATCCCGCCGCGATTCGGGCTAACGATCCTGGCCAATGACGTCATCTGGTTGCCGGCGTTCGGCGCGTTCCTCATGGAAGCCGCCCGTGAAGCGGGAGGCTGGCGGGCCTTCCTGAGGGGAGTGTCCCCGGCCGACACCTGAGCCCGGGTTGCTAAGGCAACCTCAGGTCGCTCGTTCCAGCCTCATGTGCATGCCGTTGCTGGAACGCAGGGTTGCCTTGGCTCGAACCTCGACACTCCCGGGCCTGGCCAGCCGGGGTCGAAATCGCCGGCGTAGAAGGGCGAGTACCAGCTGCATCTCCAACAGCGCCAGGGGGCGCCCGATGCACGAGCGCGGACCCGCTCCGAACGGGAAATACGCGTAACGGGGACGGCCGCGCAGCTGCTCCGGCTCGAACCGCTGCGGCCGGAACTCCTCGGGGTCATCCCAGAATTCGGGGAGGCGGTGGGTCACGTAGGGAGCGAGCAGGATGGACGTCCCGGCGGGTATGCGGTAGCCGCCGATCTCATCCTCCTCATGCGAGCTTCGCAGGACCTCCCAGAAGGGGGGGTATAGACGCAGCGTCTCATCGATCACCGAGCGCACAAACGGAAGTCGCGCGACCTCCTCCAACCCGTTCGCCGCGGAGACCTCGTCGCAGAGTCGTTGGTCGACCTCGGGATGGCGGTCCAGCAGGTACCAGGCCCAGGCGAGGGAGTGGGCGGTGGCCTCGTAGCCGCCGAAGAGGATCGTGATGACCTCGTCACGCAGCTGCCTGTCGCTCATGGGAAGGCCGGCCTCATCGCGCGCTTCGAGCAGCATCGTCAGGAGGTCGTCCTGCTCTCCGGGACGGTTTCGATGGTCGGCAATGACGCGCGCCACCGTGTCCTCGATCTCCCGAAGCGCCCGCGTCGCCTTCGCCTGGCCAGGTATCGGTGACCAGCCGGGGAGGGCGAAAGTTGCCATCCGGATGCCCAGGTGGTCGAGCACGGTGCCGAAGGATCGTGCCAGGCGATCCAGCTCGCCTTCGTCGAGGCTGAGACTGAACATCGCGTGGCAGATCAGGTCGAGCGTCAGCGTCATCATCTGCGTTTCCATCTCGACGGGCCGGCCGTCATCGCAGGCTCGCTCCCACGACTCCGCCCGGTTCTCGACAACCCCGGCCAGGATCGGAACCAGCATCCGAATGCGATCGTGGTCGAACGCCGGCTGCACCAGGCGGCGCTGCCGATGCCAGCTGTCACCGTCGTTGAGCACAAGCCCGCTGCCGAAGAGGAAGTCGGTGCGGAGGAAGAGACGGCCCTTCCAATGGTTGTCGTTGGCGCGGATGAGCACATGCTCGACCTGGTCGGGGTGCGTCAGGAGGTAGACCTTGCCCCACAGCACCGGCAGCCGCACCACTGTCCCGTACTCGCGGGCGAACGCCAGGCAGGCCCCCACCGGGTCTCGCGCGAGGTCGGGGAGGATCCCCAGGACGGGCAAACCTCGCGGGCCAGGGATCTCAGAAAGCGCCACCATCCCCCTTTGAACTCGCCGGTGCCACCACCGCCTCGAACTGGTCCGGGGTAGCTTACGACGACCCACCCCCACAAGCTGCAATCTGCAGGTGGACGGGCGCCGGGTACACCCGGCCGCTTGGCCTACTGCGAGACCACCCCCGCGCTGGGGCCGCGGTTCTCGATTTCGATAATCCGCTTGTCTCCCGCCACCACGATGACACCGGCCAGTGCCGCGACGGCGATCAGCGCACACGCGGCCTCTGCCGGGCCTAACGACAGCCGCCAACCCACGGGTCGCGGCCGGGCGTATCCGGGATCTGCCTCCGACGCGCCCCGGCGCTCGACCCACCGCTCGATGAGGGGGACCACGGTGCAGGAAATCGTGAGGCTGGCCAGCACCGCGACCTTGATGCCGTACTCCGTTGGCTGGATCGCAAGCATGGCCACCGCCGCCAACGCCGTCGCCGCTCCGTAAAGCGCGCGGCCGCGGGTCGTCCGGGGGGAGGTCTTCGGGTCAGACATCATGAAGAGCACGAACACGAGCAGCTCTGGCGACAGCGCGATGTTGGTGAAGTACGCGCTCCCGCAGATCGGATCCTGGGACCAGGTCGCCGCGAAGCACCGTCCGCCGGCTGCGACGGCCGCCACCAGCAGCCCAAACGGGACCGAGAACGCGAGCACCATGGGCAGCATGCGCATCCGGAGACAGACCCAAACCGCGCCCAGGGCGATCACAACCAGGGCCAGGATCACCGGCGTCTCGAGCGGGCCCCACCAGAGGTACTGGGGGAAGACCCTGGGGCCCCCGACTATCAGCAGGCAGGCCACCAGCCCGAGGTTCGACGGGTTGTAGACGTGCTTGCCCCCTGGCCGGACCAGGTACTTCGACGCCATTGCCGCCAGTGCCGCAAGGACGAAGAACTCGATCCCGTTGAGGCTCCACCAGTCGCCATGCCGGGTGCCCGCCGCGCGGAGGATGAAGGAAACGCTGTTGCCTGTCAGGAGGGCGCTGCCTGGCCAGAGGATGACCCCGGACCGCCAGGCGGTAATCCCCACCTCGATGGCCGCGCAGACCGCGACGGTGACCAGGATCTGGGCGATCGAGACCTTGAACCCGAGCACCGCCTGGCCGAGTACCTGCAGGGAAATGATCACTGCGGCCAGTCGAAGCCGCGGGTCGTGCCGGGACGGCAGCACCAGCGCCATCCGCCTGCCGAGCACCGTCACCTGCTTGGAGGGCACCCGCGTTTGGACCGCGGATTCCACGCTCGCTCTGGGAGGCCTCACCCGGGTGATTATCCTGTCGATATGGACGCGGGCCTGAGGACGATCGACACGCGGAGCGTCCCGGCGATCCCCGGGGCCGGGAAGCGCCGGCCGCCAGCCCGCGACCTGCTGGCGATGGTCCTGCTCGCCCCCGCCTCCTCCCTGGTCACCGGGTGGTTGCTGGCCGCATTCGCGGGCGCGCTCCCGCGCGGTGCGACCATCGGGGTTCACTCCTATGTCCCGCTGGCAACGGTGCTGCCGGTGGGGACGCTGGCACAGGTTGCGGCCGTCCTGGCCCTCCTGGCGGTCCCGCTGGTGCCGTGGCGGGAGCTGCTGAGCCCAGGCGCCACCACGCGTGCGCTCACGCGGCTGGTGGGACTTGGTCTGGCCGCGCAGGCCGCCCTGTTCCTGCTGCAGGTGGTGGCGGTCGAGGAGCTGCAGGGACTGGCCGACCCCGGCAGCGTGATCGCCCTGGCAATCGCGGCCCAGGTCCTGTTGCACCTACTCCTGGCGGCAGCCGCGGCGCTCACCCTGGGCACCCTCGCCTGGCGTTGCACCCCTGTGCCCCGGCGGCGCTTCGCCCCGGGGCTCACGCCACGGGGCGCCAGGTCGGCGGCCGTCGACCTCCGCGCCGGGTTGCGACGGCTTCCCCGACGCCGCGGGCCTCCTGCAGTCTTCGCCACCGCGTAGCTGATCGCGCCGCCATCTCGGCGGCGCTGGACGCCCCCAGCGGGCTAAGGAGAAGAACCTGATGAGATTCATCGCCGTTGGCACGACCCTGCTCGCCGTCGCCCTGGCCGGGTGCGGCAGCTCCAACATCACCGTGACCATGTCCAGTCCCTCGCCCGCGGTCGCGTCGCCTGGCGCGGCCACACCGTCCGCCAGCCCGGTCAACCCCAATGCTGTTGCCTTCAACGTCAAGGTCACCGGCAGCGAGGCCGATCCCGCCGAGCTGAAGACCGTGAAGGGCAAGGAGATCACCCTCACGATCACCACCGACAAGGACGAGGAGGTCCACCTCCACGGGTACGACATCAGCTTTGACTGCCAGGCCGGCATGCCGCTCACCAAGACGTTCACCGCCGACAAGACCGGGACGTTCGAGTTCGAGCTCGAGGAGTCGGCGACCCACCTCGGGAACCTCATCGTCAACCCGAGCTGACCGGGCGCCGGTAATCGTCACGGAGATCGAGCGGCACCGGTGAGCCACAGCATCGCCGTTCTGGCCCACGGGTTTGGCATCCGGTACGACCTGCCGGTGCCGCTCGAGATCTACCTTGTCGCCGGGGGGGCCGTGGTGGTGCTCTCCTTCCTGGTGGTCGCCCTCTTCGTCCGAGCCGGCGGCGAGGGAATCGACTACCCTCGCTTAGGCTTGGACCGGGTACCGCTTCTGGGCGCGTTGACCCGGTCGGCGGAGCTGCGCGTCGCCGGCGCGGTTGTCGGGGTGATCGGCCTCCTGGCGATCATTCTCACCGGGTGGCTGGGCTCGACCAGCGCCACCTTCAATCCCGCCGAATACCTGCTCTGGATCTACTTCTGGGTGGGGATGGTCCTGCTCAGCGCGCTGGTCGGCAACCTCTACGCGCTGCTGAACCCGTTCGCCGCGCTTTACGACCTGCTCAGCCGGGTCTTGCCCATTCGCCGCGACGGCTACCGCGCATACCCCGCCCGCGCGGGGATCTGGCCGGCGACGGCGGGCTACTTTGTGTTTGCCTTCTTCGAGCTGGCTTCGGGGCAGGCGGCCCGCCCGCGCGCGGTCGCCGCCGCCGTCGTCATCTACACGCTCTACACGTTGGCCATGATGGTCGTCTTCGGGCGCGAGACCTGGCTCCGCAGGGGCGAGACGTTCAGCGTCCTCTTCACCCTCATCGGGGCCTTCAGCCCCCTCGGCCGCGAGCGAGGTTCGACCGTGACCGGCGAAAGGGAGGACGGGCGCGACGGCGGGCTCTACCTTCGCCCGTGGGCGGTGGGTCTTCTCCGCCTCGACCGGCGGGGCTGGGACGTGGTCGCGTTCCTGGTTCTCACCATCAGCTCGCTCGCCTTCGACGGCTTTTCAGCGACCCCGCCCTGGGCTGCCCTGTACGGGTCATTGGGCGACGTCCAGGGAGCGCTGAACGGCCTGGGACCAGTGGTGGTCAAGGGGCTCGGGCTGGTCGCGTTCGCGGGTCTCTTCCTCGCCGTCTTCCTGGCCTTCATAGCGCTGGTCCACCGGGTCGGTGGAGGCAGCGGCACCGATACCCTCACGGCGGCCAGCCTCTTTGCCTACACGCTGTTCCCGATCGCGCTCGTCTACAACGCTGCCCACTATTACTCATACCTCGTCATCCAGGGCCAGGGCCTGTGGCCGCTCCTGTCCGACCCGCTGCGTAACGGCGCCAACCTGCTGCCGGCGATCGCCGGCTACAAGCCCAGCTTTGCCCTGGCCGACGCCGGGCTGGTCTGGTACCTACAGGTGACCCTCATCGTCGTTGGCCACGTCCTTGCCGTCTACCTGGCGCACCGACGCGCCCTTACGATCTACCGCGATGCCCGTGCCGCCGTGCGCAGCCAGGTCCCAATGCTGGTCCTGATGGTGCTGTACACCAGTGTCAGCCTCTGGATCCTGGCGCAGCCGATAACCGAGGCCGGCTGATGCGCGGGGCCCTGGCCATGGCAGCGGTCCTGGTCGGGGCGGCGGGGTGCTCCAGCGGCAACCTGACGATCCAGTCCGCGGGGAGCACCTGCATCACCCCCGGACAGGCGGCGAAGGTCGACCTCACCACCGAGCCCGGGACCCAGCTGAGCTTCCAGGTCCAGGACGACTTCGGCGGCGAAATCTCGCCCCCGGTGGCGCCAATCACCGCTGACGGGTCAGGCCACGCCAGCTTCACATGGCCGGCGCCGGGGCAGCTGTCTACCACCACCGTCCACTTCATCACCACCGCGAAGAACGCGGACCGGACATCTTCCAAGGACATCCACGCGGTGGTGGGCGGTAACGGCCGCAGCTGCTGAGGCGGAGCCGGCTACGGCCGGCACGCCCGGGCCGCGCGCCGCCTCAGGCTACGCTCAAACCGCCGCCATGTCGAAGCTCTCGCCGAGGCCGCCCTGGAGGGGGCGCACGGCGGCCTGGTGCGCGACGAGGGTGGTGATGAGCTCCCCGAGGACATGCGGCGACGTATGTGACTTGACCTGGTAGGAGGCGGCTCCGCCAGCCAGGGCTCGCGCCACCAGCTCGGGTTCGTCGACGTTGCTGAGCACGAGGACCGGTGCGGTCAGGGCCGGGCGCTCGCCGGAGAGACGTCTCAGGACCTCGACGCCGTCGATGTCCGGCAGTCCGATGTCGAGCACGATCGTGTCCGCGGGCGTGGCGACGGCCGCCCGCAGGCCATCCTCGCCGCTGGATGCGACGGTGACGGCAAAGCCCGCCAGCTCCAGCGCCAGCTTGTACATCTCGGCAATTGCCGCGTCGTCCTCGATGATGAGGACCCGGGTGACACGGGCGCCATCGCGCGCAACCTCGATGTCGACCCCCGACTCCATGGTCCCCACGACAACCTCCGAGATGTTCGCGTGCTCAACACCAGTCGAAGCGACGGGCAGCGTAGATATAGCCGGGCCGGCGTAACAGGCGCAGTAATATCCGCGTGTTCTGCCGGCCGCCCGGGTCGGGGGCGATCATTGGGAGCATGGAAGCCGGCAGGGGCGTGGCGGGGCTGGCCTACGCGGGCATCGCCTACCTCGCGGTGGTCGTGGCGATGACCTACCTGATCGGCTTCCTCATCGGCGCCCCGCTGCCCAAGAACATCGACGACGGCATGCCGGCGGACGCGGCCGGGATCGCCCTCGACCTTGTCCTCCTCGCCCTGTTCGGCGCCCAGCACTCACTCATGGCGCGGCCCGGCTTCAAGGCGGCGATCGGGCGGGTCGTGCCGGAGCACGCAGAGCGCAGCACCTACGTCGTGGCGGCCAGCGCCGTCCTCGGCCTGGCGATGCTGCTCTGGCGGCCGCTGCCGCAGGTTGTTTGGAACGTGGACGGCGGCCTGGCTGTCATCGCCTACCTGGTCTTCCTTGGTGGCGTCGTGATCGCCGCGGCGGGCACCTTCATGATCAATCACTTCCACCTGCTCGGCCTGCGCCAGGCGTGGTTCCATGCCCGCGGTGAGCCGCTGACGGATGTGCCGTTCCAGCAGCGCGCGCTCTACCGCTACGTCCGCCACCCGATCATGCTGGGGCTGCTGCTCATGTTCTGGGCGACGCCCCGGATGACGATGGGACACGCGCTGTTCGCCGCTGGGATGACGGTCTACATCCTCGTCGGGACCTGGTTCGAAGAGCGCCAGCTGCGCCGCCAGCTCGGGTCGGTCTATGACGACTACCGCGCCGCCGTGCCGGGCTCGATCGTGCCCTGGTTCCGAAGCCACTCCTAGCGACCGTTTCGCGCGCCCGCGCCGGCCTTCTTTACCGGGGCTTTACATCCCGATCTGGGCTTCGGAAACAGAATCTGACTGCGGACCAAAGATGAACCCAGCCCTGATCGACCCTGCGCAGGTCGCTGCTTTCGCGGCCAATGCCGCATTTGCCGTGCTCGGTTCCTATTCCCTGGCGTCCTGGCTCCGCAATCGCGAGACCCCACGCCTATACCTCGCGGGTACGTTCGGGCTCCTCGGGGTGGTCGCCATCGTCAGCGCGGTGGACGAGGTCACCGGCTACCGCTTCCCGCTCGCCGAGCCGTTGCGGATCGTGGCGTTCCTGGGTTCGGGCCTTTCACTGCTCGGGCTGCGGCGGCACCTGCTGCGGATGGATGACCGGCTGTTCCTGGCGGCCGTGGCCCTGGCGGCCGCGGTGACCGCGCTTGGCATCCTCGCCGGCATCCCGTCCCAACTGGATCCCCAGCTCAACACCCAGCAGGTCGTCGCGACCTGGCTCATCGTTGGGACGTGGGCTCTGTTCGTGGGGGAGCCGGCGGTGCGCTTCTGGCGCGAGTCGGCCCGCAGCCCTGCGGTGCAGCGGGCGCGCCTGCGCGCGCTGGCCATCGGCTCCGCCGGCATCCCGGTGCTGCTCGTCCTCGCCCTGACAGCGCTTCCCTCGCGCGGATGGGGGGGCGCGGCGGTGCTGGTCGCGGCCCTGATGGTGGCGCCAATCCTCTACATCGCGCTGTCCCCGCCGCGGTGGCTGGTCGATAGGTGGCGCTTCGTTGCGGAGCGCTCGATGCAGGAATCGGTGGTCGACCTGGTCAGCGTCGGTGATGACCGCGAGGCGCTGGGCAGGCACGCGCTGGAGTGGGCTACACGGCTGCTGGGCGCCGACCAGGGGGTGGTCGTCGGGCCTGACGGCGAGGTGCTCGCGCGGATCGGCCTGGAGGATACGGAGTCGATGGAGCTGGCGAGGGCCACGGCTGCCACCGAGCAGGCTCGGGTGCTGCGGCTTGGCGCGCCCGCGCGGCAGGTCGCGGTGGTGCCGGCCCGGTTCAAGTCCGACCGGGTTGCCATCGCGGTGGTGACGGGGCCGTTCACCCCGGTCTTCGGCGAGCACGAGATGGATCAGCTACAGCGGTACGCGGCCCTGGTGGGCGCGGCGTTGGAACGTGTTGCCATCGTCGAGGCCAGCAACCAGGCCGCCGACCTGCAGGCCTCCCTGCTGACGGGGCTCAGCGACATCGGCGAGGGGCTGGTGATCACCCACGCCGGGCGGCTCGTTTACGCCAACGACGCGTACATCGCGATGACCGGTTATAGCCGGGACGAGCTCGACGAGTTGCCCTCCCTCATCGAACTGGCGCCGGAGGAGCAGCGTGAGGACCTGGTGGCCCGGATGCGCGAGCGCCTCGCCGGGGGCGATGTCCCCTTCCAGTACGAGTCGCAGCTGGTCACTAAGGACGGCCACGTGGTGGATGTCGAAACAGTGGTTCGACAGCTGCCCAGGCAGGGTCCCGGCAGGATCATGGGCATCGTCCGGGACATCACCATGCGCAAGCGTGTGGAGCGCAGCCTCCGCGAGAGCGAGGAGAAGATGCGGGCGGTGGCTCTCACCGACGCGGTGACCGGCCTTCCCAACCGGCGGGCGTGGGACGCCGAGCTGACCCGCGCAGTGGCGCGCGCCCATCGGGCTGGTGAGTCAATTTGCGTCGGGGTCATCGACCTCGACAGCTTCAAGACATACAACGACGACTGGGGGCACCAGGCCGGCGACCTCCTCCTCCGCGCCGTCGCCGACACGTGGCGCCAGGGGTTGCGCGAGGTGGACTTCCTCGCCCGCTACGGCGGCGACGAGTTCGCGGTGATCCTGCCGTCCTGTGATGCCGCCGCGGCGAAGACCGTCCTCGAGCGGATCCTCGTGCACACACCGGAGCGCCAGACCTGCTCGATTGGACTGGCATGCGGTTCGGGTCGCGTCACCGGCCCCGACCTGGTGGCGGAGGCGGATGCCGCCCTCTACCAGGCCAAGCGCGATCGCAAGGGAATGCTGGTCACGGCGGGGGCCAAGGAGGGGCACACCGACGTAACCCAGCACTGGGCAGACGTGATCCCGGCGCTGATGGCGGAGCACGGCGTTTGGTCGGTGTACCAGCCGATCGTGCGCCTCAGCGACCGGGCGCTCTTCGGATATGAGGCGCTGGCGCGCATGCCGGGCTCGCTGCCCGGGGACAGCGTGGAGGAGCTCTTCGCCGTCGCCGGCCGGCTGGGTTTTGCCCGTGACCTCGATTGGCTCGGTCGTCGCGCTGCTTTCGAGGGTGCCGGCGGCATACCGCCGGGGGTCCCGGTGTTCGTCAACGTCGGCGCGGGTGCTTTGCTGGACCCGGTCCACGGCGTGGACCAGATGGTGATGCTGGCGAGGTGGGTGGAGCGGCGTCCGCAGGACTTCGTCTTGGAGATCAGCGAGCGAGACCTCATCCGCGATGTCGCTCGGATGGCAGAGGTGTTGGCCGCCTATCGCCGCGAGGGGTTCCGCTTCGCCGTGGACGACGTTGGTGAGGGCTTTTCGACCCTCGAGGTCCTGGGCGCTGCCAGCCCGGAGTTCATCAAGCTGGGCCGCAGCATGCTGAACCGCACGGCCTCGGTGGTCGCGGTGGTGCGGGCGATCCTGACCTTCGCCGAGGCCACGAACGCGCATGTCATCGCGGAAGGCCTGGAGACGGAGGAGTCCGTCGAGGTCTCCCGCAAGCTCGGCGTGGTGTACGGCCAGGGATTCGTGCTGGGGCGCCCCGGGCCTGTCGAGCGCGGCCGTCCCGCAATCCACCCGGAGGCGGCTCGGCCCGGGCTCACGTGACCGCCGCGGCGACCAGCACGACGCCGCAGCCGAGGGCCCGCGCCAGCGTGCGATGAGCCGCGCTCACGCCGACGAGCGTCGAGCGGGCGAGGTCGAGTTGGTGCGCCCGGGCGAACGCCAGCGGCAGACCCGGTAGGGGAGGGCGGCACCAGCAGGTGGGCGGCCCGCCGCCGTGCAGACAGATTGCCGTATCCACCGCCCCGGTGATCGCGCCCGCCAGGCGGGCGGCGGCTGCCGCGAGGTCGTCGACGGATCCGTCGGGCAGCCAGTCGAACAGCAGGTGCGGGGCACCCGGCACGGCGCCCCGGAGCGCGTCCACCCAGCCCGGTCGCTCCAGGGCGCCTGCGGCCACGAGGACCCCCGGCTGGCCGGACCGGTCGGAAGGTGCCCGCTGGAAGGAGATGCGCTCGATCGCGGCGAACCCCTCGTCGGCCGACGGCGGCTCGAGCTCGCGCACCGCTCTCATCTGCGAGGTGGGGCCCATGAAGCCGGGCTCACGACGGAAGAGCGACCGCAGCTCCTCCGGCGAGGGCCGCGAGCCGACGCGGTCCAGCATGCGCTCGACGAGGTTGACCTGGGCCGCCTCGAGCGGCGTGTCGAGCCAGAGGCAGCGCGTGGGGACGCCTTGGCGGCTGGCGGCTTCGATGACGCGGCTTCGGGACGCCCGCGTCAGGTAGGTGTTGTCGAGGACCATTCGCCGGTTCCCGGCGGCCAGCCGGCTGTCCAGCTCGGCCGCGATGGCCGCCAGCGTCCCGCCCCGCTCGTCACGGTTCAGGCGGGCGTAGCCATCGCGGATCAGCCCGGCCGCCAGGCGGCTCTTGCCGGCGCCGGGGATGCCCATCACCAGGACCACCTCGGCGACCGGATCTGCCCGAGCGGTACCGTGCTCGGCGGCTGTGGCGGGGCCGCGCTCGATCGACCGTTCCCCGCGGACGCCGCGCGCCGGCCCGATGGCTGCCCCGAACGCGCGGGCAAGGTCCGCCACCTCGCCCTCGGTCAGGTGGAGATCCCTGGCCCGGGCGGCCGACCGCGCCGTCTCGGGCCGCCGCGCCCCCGGGATCGGGACCACCGCTGGCGACACCGCCAGGAGCCACGCCAGTGCCACCTCGGCGGGGGCGGCGCCATGTCCGGCGGCGACATCGACCAGCGCCTGCCGCCGTGCGAGGCCGCCGGCACGCCGGGTCCCGCCGAGCGGGGAGTGCGCCATCAACGGGATGCCGCGCTGCTCGCAGAGCTCGACCAACCCGCCCCGGAGCGCGCTGTCATCGTGCAGGCTGAGCCCAACCTGCACGCTGCCGATGTCCACCTCGGCCAGCGCCTGCTCCAGCTGGGTTCGGTTGACATTGGCGACGCCCACCCGGCGGGCCAGCCCGGCGTCGAGCACTCGCGTCAGCGCCCGGATTGTGGTTCGCCACGGCGTCCGCGGGTCGGGCGCGTGGACCAGGTAGGTATCGATCGCCAGCCCATCGAGCGCTGACAGGCTCGCCTCGCAGTCGGCCACGATCGTCCTGGCGCGGCCGTCGGCAATCCAATGGCCGCCCTCTCGCCGCATCCCTCCCTTGGTCACGATTCGCGCCCGGTCGCCGGCCTCGCCCTGGCGCACCGCTCGCGCCAGCAGCCGCTCGTTGTGGTGGAAGTCCTCGGTCCCGACGCCGTAGGAGCCGGCGGTGTCGAACACCGTGATGCCCGCCTCGGCCGCGGCGGTGATCGTGACCACCGCCCGCTCGTCGTCGCGGTCGGCGTCGGTCGAGAGGCGCATGCAGCCGAGCCCGATCCGCGATTCGCCAGGGTTCAACCAGCGTGTGGTCACGAGGAATGATTGCCCAGTCGCTGGGCGGCGAGCCTACCCGCGCTCAGCCGACGACGGTGGGGAAGGGGATCACGCGGGGATTGGCCTGGCGGCGCTTGGCCTCGTACATCCGCGCGTCGGCGCGGCTCACCAGGCTGTCGAGACTCTCCCGGCCGTCCCACTCGGCGGCGCCGGCGCAGAACGTGACGGCGACGCCCTCAACCGACGCTTCCCGCGCCAGCTCGGCGGCGCGCTCGAGCAGGGTGTCGACGCCGCCCTCGCGAGTGCCGGGCAGGAGCAGGACGAACTCATCGCCACCAAGCCGCGCCGCGACGTCGCCGCCGCGCACGCTGGCGGACAGGCAGCGCGCCAGCTTGCGGATGGCGTCGTCGCCGGCGAGGTGGCCGTGGTTGTCGTTGATGCGCTTGAGGCCGTCGAGGTCGACCAGCGCCACGGTCAGTGGTGTCTTGCCGGCGGCCATGGCGGTGGCAGCCTTGCGCTCGAAGGCATCGCGGTTGGCCAGCTTGGTCAGGTGGTCGGTGGACGCCTGCCGGGCCAGGTCGGACTCGCGCCGAACGCGGTGGCTGACGTCGTGGCCGATGATCAGCCAGTACGACGACGACGACGTCCGCAGTGGGCTGCCCGTGACCTCGAGCTGCACGTAGGTCCCATCGCGCCGCCGCATCGCGAACTCCCGGGTGGTGCCCACCAGCGTCGCCTGCGCCCCGGCGGGCCTGCCGCCCAGGCAGTAGCTCCACCACTCCTGGCC
Organism: Chloroflexota bacterium; assembly: GCA_034666445.1. GTDB lineage: Bacteria > Chloroflexota > Dormibacteria > DASZGP01 > DASZGP01 > JAXDLV01. The sequence goes on from JAXDLV010000055.1 coordinate 18,564, forward strand.
CTGCACCTGTGCCTCCATCCACCCGGTCAGGCGCTGCGCCGCCGGGTTTACGGAGACGAAGCGGTAGGCCTCGTCGAGGATGAAGATCGGCTGGCCGGCGTCGAGGAAGCTCGCGCTGATGCCCTCCAGGCTCACGGCTGCGCTGTCGGTTGACGGGTTGAGCCGGCTGAGGGGCCGCCGCAGCGCCACCTCCAGCGCGGAGTTGCGCATCTGCAGGTGCTTCCGATCGGTGCTGAGAAGGTCGGAGAACGCCTCCACCACGCGCGCGTCCCACTGGCTTCCGGCGCCGTCGGCCAGCTCGCCGAGCACCTCGTCGGGGGTCATGCCCTTGCGGTATGGCCGGTCGGACACCATCGCCTCCGTCGCCTCGACCACGCTCACGATCCGCGCCGCGATGGGGATGTCCTCGCCGCTTAGCCCTCTGGGGTAGCCGCGGCCGTCCCACTGCTCGTGGTGGGAGTAGACCACCTGGGAGATGCCCTCGAAGTGGGGCAGGTTGCTCAGCAGGTGGTAGCCGATCTCGCAGTGCTTCTGGATCTCGGTGTACTCCGCGGCGTCGAGCCGGGCGGGCTTGTTGATGATCGACTCGGAGATCCCGATCTTGCCGATGTCATGGAGCAGGGCGCCGTACTCGGCGTCGCGCACGTCCTCCGCAGGCAGCCCAAGGCGCACCGCCACCTCGCGGGCATAGCGCGACGCCTGCACAGAGTGGCCGTAGAGGTAGATGTCACGGGCGTCGATCACTGACGCCAGCGTCTTCATCAGGCCGTCGTTGGTCGCCGCAACCTCCTCCTGGGCGCGGCGCAGGACCTCGATCTGCTCGTGCATCTGCGACGTGTAGAGCCGCATGCCTGCCCGCAGCGCCACCAGCGGCAGCAGGTAGATCACGCCTCCCACCCAGCCGAAGGCGGAGTAGCACGTGCCCAGCGCGAAGCCGATGATGCCGGACACCAGCACCTGGACCGGGGTCCAGCGGAAGTCCTCGCGCCAGATCGCCCGCAGCCGGCGGCCGCTGCTCAGCCTGATGACCGTCAGCAGCAGCGACCAGTTGACGATGACGTAGACCCCGATCGCCGCGGACCAGGGCCCGACCTGCTCCAGCCCGATGCTGCCGCCCGGCCGGAACAGGTTGCCGCCGGTGGCCTGGTAGGCGAGCCCCGCCGCCCCCGCGCTGGCGGCGAAGAGGGCGGTGTTGAAGAGCGTCTTGATGGCGGGAGGCCGGGCGCGCTTCAGCGTCGCCGCGCCGAGCGCGGCGCAGACGCCCACCGTCACCGCCGCCGCCGGTCCGCCAAGGACCACCGCCGTCATCATCACGGACAGCGTCAGCGACATCGCCACCGGGCTCTGATCGCTGATCGACACCTTGAAGCGCTCGGCCACCAGCGCCGCCGCGGACAGGACCAGCAGCGTGAGGAGGTCCGGCGCGGGGCCGCGGATGGCCGCCAGCAGCGTGACGGTGATTGCGAGGATGACCGACAGGGTGACCGCGGCGAGCAGCATCCAGCGCGGGGACGTGGTGGGTTCCTCGGCCGTGGCGGCGGTGTCGAGGGCGCCGATCATCCGGGTCCCACCACCGCAGGCACCGGGTCGACGGCGTGACTCGTCGCCTCGAGCCGCAGCGTGCGGCGGACGGCCACCAGCGGGATGAGGCACAGGACCGCCCCAATCCAGCCGAAGTGCACGTAGTTCATGCCCACCAGGGCGCCCAGCGCCCCCGCCAGTTCCAGGGGGACGACCAGCCAGCGCAGGTCCTGGCGCCAGGTCTGCGCCGGCCGCCGGCGAACGCTCAGCCACAGGACCAGCGTCAGCAGCGCCCAGTTGACGGCCACGTAGACGATCAGCCCGAGCTGCGCCTGCAGCAGCTCGCGCCCCACGACCGGCAGGCCCGACAGTAGGGCATCGATACCGTAGGAGGCGCCGCCTGCGGCGGCGGCGCTGACCGCGTAGAGGCCGCAGTTGAAGGCCGTCTTGCGCAGCGGGCGAATGCGTGGGAAGAACCCCGCGCCCAGCGCCCCTGCCAGTGCGGTGATGATGGCGCCCGCCGGCCCCACCGCCACCATCGCCGCGAGGATGATCCCCAGCGACGCCGAGACGGTGATGGTCCGGGTTCCGAGGGTGACCCGGAAGGCCTCCGCGGCGGCGGCGGCGATGCAGGCGGCCTCCAGTGGGACGACCATCTGCGGGGCGACGTAGAACGGGGAGACCACGGCGGCCCCGAGCCCCGCCGCGGCCACAACCGCGATGTACGGGTTGAGCAGGCGGCTCTCCCTGGCGGCCTCCGACGCCACCTCCGCGCCCGATGATGTGTGCTGCATCCCTCTCACCTCGCCGCTACCGTCGCCTGCCTAAGTCCCTGCGGCCTCTTCGGTGTCCGCGCTGCTCCAGCTGGTGGAGTTCCACGAGGTGCTGTTCCAGGAGGTGGAGTTCCACGACGTGCTGTTCCACGACGTCGAGTTCCATGAGGTGCTGTTCCACGATGTGCTGTTCCAGGACGTGCTGGAGAAGTCGGTGCCGTTCCATGACGTGGAGTTCCACGACGTCGAGTTCCACGACGTGCTGTTCCAGCTGGTTGAGTTCCAGCTGGCGTCGGGCCAGGTCGCATCCGCCCACCAGGTGCCGCCCGCGTATACCTCGTTCGTATCGGGGTGGAAGAACGCGCTCGGCTTGAGGTCCCGGTTGACGTTGGTCTTGCTGCTGGAGGTCAGCACGGCGGCGTCGGCGAAGCCTCCGAACAGCCCGAGCGCCGGGGTGTAGGCCACCAGCGAGAAGGGCCGCGAGGACCGGACGAGGTTGCTCTTGAGGCGGTCATTGTCGACCTTGGGGTTGGCCTGGATCGCCAGCGCTGCCAGCCCGGCCACGACCGGCGCCGCCATCGACGTGCCCCCCATCCGGAGGTACGAGCCGGCCACGATGCTGCCGGGGTGGTCGGCGGCGGCACTGCTTCCGGGGGCCAGGAGTGACACGACGTGGGAGCCGTCGGCCACCACCTCCGGCTTGGCGAAGCCGTCCTGGGTCTTGCCGTATGTGGCCCATGGCGCCATCAGCGCCCCGGCAAGGCCGAGCTGGAAGTTGTCCTCGATCGAGCCAACCGTGATCACATAGGGATCGTTCCCCGGGGCGTAGGTGACGCCACCGGCGCCATTCCCGTTGCCCGACGCCGCCACGACGACCACGCCGCTGAACCAGAGCTTCTCGACCATCGCGTCCAGCGAGCTCTGGTTGTAGCCCTGGGCCACCGTTGACGCGAGGGAGAGGTTGACCACCCGGATGGTGAAGCCCTTCTGGTTGGCGACGTACACCCATTCCAGGCCGGTGATGACGTCGGCCTCGGTGAGGTTGCCCTGGTCATCCGACACCTTGACGCTGACCACCAGGCTGTTCGGCGCCTCCCCGATGTACTGGCCGTTGGAGTCGTAGCCGTTGCCGGCGATGATCCCGGCGACGTGCGTGCCGTGGCCGACATGGTCGATCGCGTCGGTGGCGCGCGGGTTGGTGGTCATGGCCAGCAGCCGGTTGCCGCCGTTGCCGGGCACGAAGGGACTCTTTAGGGTGAGGTCGTCGTGGGGGTAGACGCCGCTATCGAGGACGGCGACCTGGACCTCGCTGCCGTCGAGGCCGTTGCGCCACGCGGCGGGGGTGTGGTTCATGACGTCATAGCGGTTGGCCAGGTTGGCGGGGTTCACCGCCGAGCCGAGGAGGCGCACCGGCGCGTTGATGCTCAGACGGCTCACGCGGTCGTCATGGTTCAGCGCCCGCGCAGCCTCGGGGGGCACCGTGGCGACGAAGCCGTGGAGCACCTTGAATCCCTGGTCGATGTGCCCGCCGCGCTGCTGCACGAACGCCTGCAGCGCCGCCGGGTCGCCGTCGGTCTCGACGATCAGGGGGACCTCGGCGACGGTCGCCGATCCCGCCGGGGCGGTGCCCTGGTCGAGGTAGGCGGTCACCGCCGGGTTGACGACGCGGCCGGTCGCGGGGGCGCCAGAGCCCCCCAGGAGCAGCACCACGACCAGGCAGGCGCAGGCGGCAAGCGCCGCTCTCAGCTTTTCTCCGCCATTGACGACGATCGTCAATGTCATCTTTTCGCATCCCTCGGTCGTCCCGCTGACGACTGCGGCCACCATAGGGTCGGCCGGGTAAAGAAAATGTTTAGAACCTGTAAAGGAGCGCGGCCGTTGCAGCCTCCGTCACAGCATTGCTACCCGGCGATTACATGACTCCCGCCGGGGGGTCAGGCCTCAGCCGTCGGGGGCGGCGGCGCCGATTGATTTCCAGTAGACAAGGGTGCCCGTAAGGCCGCCGTGGGGCTTGAGCGCGAACCCCGGGATCTCCCCGGCGAGGGTGTAGCCCAGGCCCTCGTAGAGGCCGGCGGCGCCGCCGTCGCTGGCCGTGTCGAGGACGAGGAGGGTCCGCCCCCGCGCCACCGCAATGCGCTCCGCCTCGCGCATCAGCGCGGTCGCGAGACCGCGGCCCCGGTGCGCCGGCTGGGTCATCAGACGGAGGATCTCGGCGCGGTGAGGCTGGTTCTGGGGCATCGCCAGCAGCAGCGTCACGGTTGCGGCCAGCACGCCTTCGTCCCAGGCGCCGAGCACCACTCGCTCACCCCGCTGAGCGGATGCCAGCGCGTCGGTCCAGTAGGCCTTCGCGGTCTCGGGCGCGAGGGGGTGCATCCACGTCACCGAGCCACCGGCGGCCACCGCCTCGACCACCAGCGCGGCGAGCCGCTCGAGGTTGGCGGGCGAGGCCTCGACCGGCCTGATCTCGACGGTGGACAAGACCGCTAACGTACAGCAATGCCCAACAGCAGCGGTCGCGACGGCGGTGCGCCCACGGTCCAGGAGCTGATCGACGACGCCACGTACGAGATCGAGCACTCCACCAACGTCGCGCTCTGGCGCAGGCACATGGCCCGGCTGGACGCCGAGGACCTGCTGGCGGAGGTGACCGGGGCCCCGGTCACCCGCCGCATCCGCGCGCGTCGGCTGGCACCGGCGGAGCGCGCGCGCTTCCGCCGCATGGTCCGTCGCAGGGTGGCGGGTGAGCCGCTGCCCCGCATCGTCGGCTACATCACCTTCCGGGGCCTGCGGGTGGGCGTGGGCAAGGGGGTGTTCGTGCCCCGCTCGTCCAGCGAGCTGATGGCCGAGGAGGCGATTCGCCGGCTGCGACGCCGGCGGCGTGGCCGCCGGGCGGTGGACGTCGGCACCGGCGCGGGGCCGGTGGCGCTGGCGATCGCGTCGGAGGTTCCCGACGCCGATGTCTATGGTGTCGACATCTCGCCGGCGGCCGCCCGGTTGGCGGCGCGGAACGCCCGCCAGCTGAGGCTGCGCAACGCGCGGTTCATGACCAGCGACGTGACGGCCGGCCTGCCGCGCGGGCTGCGTCAGTCCATCGACGTCATCACAGTGCATCCGCCCTACGTCCCCCGAGCGGAGGTGCGCACGCTGGCAGCGGAGGTCCGCAGCTTCGAGCCCTACCAGTCCCTGACCGATGGGTCGGTCGACGGCCTCGGGCTGGTGCGCCAGCTCGCCAATGACGGCCACGAGTGGCTGAGCGACGGCGGCTGGGTGCTGGTGGAGGTGAGCCCGGACCATGCCCGCAACGTGGCCACCATCCTCCGCCGCGCCGGCTATGCCGAGGTGCGCAGTCTCCGTGACAGCGTGGGCGCCACCCGCGTGGTCGTCGGCCGGCTCACGGGTCACCTGGCCGGCTGACGGCGCCAGAGGCGCGGATATGATGTCCCCAGATGGCGGGTTCGGCGGGGGGAGCCGGCAGACCGGTGATCCCATCCGCGTGGGAGGGTTTCGCGTGATCGCGCGTGTGCGGTTGGGGGCGGTGGTCGTGCTGCTGGCGGCGGTGACGTGCGCGCCGGCGGTGGTGGCGGCGGACCCGCAGGTGCCGGCGGACCACATGCGCGCCGTCAACGTGGTCCCGCCGGGGCAGTCGGGCGCCTTTAACCTAGCCACCTTCGCGGCCGTCACTGCTGGTGCCCAGGACTCGTACGGGCCCAACTTCGCCGACCAGCTGCCGCTGTACCGGGACTGGCAGTACAAGCCCTTCCAGTTCGACCGCAGCGGCACCGGCTCCCACCCCGGTGGACGCACCGACGTCACGGTCTATCGCGACCAGTGGGGCGTTCCCGAGATCTATGCCGAGACTGAGAACGCGATGGTGTACGCCCTGGGCTACACCATGGCCCAGGACCGGCTGTTCCAGATGGAGGCGTTCCGCCACGTCGGCACCGGGACGCTGGCCGAGCTGATCGGCGCCGCCGGCCTGCCGATGGACGAGCAGACACGCCGCGTCAGCGAGGGCCGCGACGCCAGGCTCGCCGAGCTGGCGGCGGCGCCACAGCGCATCCAGGACGAGGCCAACGAGTTCACGGCCGGCATCAACCAGTCGATCGTCGAGCAATGCGGGCCGTCGGGCGCCATCGTGCTGCTGCCCTCGTGCCCGGCTGAGTTCGCGCTCCTCGGTGACGCCCCGATCCGGCCGTGGGAGAACGACGACACCATCGCCTTCGGCGAGTACGCCGGCCGCAATTTCGGTGAGTTCGACGTCGGCGAGCTGACCGCGGTGCGGTCCTACCACGACCTGGTGACCAAGCTCGGCCAGCCCGACGCGGAGAAGGCCTTCAATGACCTCTACCCGCTGGACATCCCCGACGCCCCCGTGATCACCGCGCCCGCTGACGGCCTCTTCCCGCGCCACACCGGCAGCGCGGTGGCGCATGCGTCGGCGACGTCGCCTTACGCCAACCACGACGCCGCGTACCTGCCGTCGGCCGCCGACGCCGCCATCGGCGCCGCCGCGATCGATGCGCGCGAGAAGCTGATCCGCCGGCTGGAACGCCAGCTGGGCATCCCCCGTTGGGGCAGCAACGCCATCGCGGTCAGCGGCAGCCGCACGGCCGACGGCAACCCCATCCTCTACAGCGGCCCCCAGACCGGCTGGGCGGTCCCCGGATTCTTCTGGGAGGTCGAGGTGCACGACCCGGTCCGCGACGCGCGCGGCGTCACGGTGCCGACGATCCCTCTGATCGTCATCGGCCGCAACAGTGATTCGGGATGGTCGGTGACGTCGGGGCTCGACGCCAATGCCAGCACCTTCGACGAGATCCTCAGCGACGACAACTCCAGCTACTCGCACGGTGGCGTGATGGTGCCGCTCGACGTGCACCAGGAGGTCATCAAGTGCAACACGCCGCCGAGCAACGCGGCTGACATCCTGTCCGGGGGTCTGCCCACCCTCTGCCCGTTCGCGTCGGAGACGATCGACGTCTACCGCACCGTGCACGGCCCGGGTCTCGCCGACCCCACCGAGGACCACCACCTCTTCACCCGGCAGACCACCGTCGACCACGAGTTCATCGCGTCGCTTGACGCCTGGGATGGCATGGTCAAGGTGCACAACGCCGCGGCCTTCCGCGAGACGCTGCGCAACAACCACCTGAGCTTCAACTTCTTCTACGTCGCCGCCACCGGCGAGGTCGCGTACCAGCACACCGGTCGCTTCCCGATCTGGCCGTCCAACGTCGACCCGAACCTCACCGTCCCGGGAACCGGGGAATGGGACTGGCAGGGGCTGGAGACATATGACGACCAGCCCCACGTCATCAACCCGACCACCGGCTACCTCGTCAACTGGAACAACAAGCAGGCGAAGGGATGGTGGTCGCCCACGACGCTCGGTGGGCAGTTCGGCCCCGAGCACCAGGCCGTCGACCTCGCCCACGTCGTCGGTGGCAACACGCAATGGACATTCGACGGCATCGGCCAGGCGCCGCGGATGGTGGCCTACACCGACAACCGCGCCCGCGTGTTCGTCCCCTACCTGCTGGAGGCGCTGGCCGGCACCAGCGACGCCAAGCTGCAGCAGGTGCGGGCCGCCCTGGCGGCCTACGACTACCAGCGCGTGGACAACGGCAGCGGCGGCTATGGCCCGGCCACCACGTTCTTTGACCGCTGGTTTGAGGCGCTGAACCGTGATGTGTTCGGTGCGGCGCTCGACGCCGACCAGTGCGGCGCCTACCTGGGGATCAGCTGCACCGACCCGGCCAGTCACTGGGTGTCGATCGACAACCTCGGCGCCCCCGCGCACAAGTTCGACAGCGCCGCCGAGAGCGCCCTCCTGCGTGCGTTCCGGGGCGCCACCGGCGGGCTTCAGAACGAGTTCGACGTCTTCCACGGCGGCACCTGGCAGGCGGCCGCGCAGCAGGCTGCGGACGAGGCGTCCACCTACCTGACCAGCACCCAGGGCGCAGATCCCGCCGCCTGGAGCGAACCGATGGAGATGGTCACCTGGCCGGCGCAGGGCGCGGGCTCGGCGGAGGCCTATGGCCCGCTGCAGAACCGGGGGAGCTACGGCCAGGTGGTGGAGCCGTTCGCGGTTACCCCGGCGGCCTCGGGACCAACGATGCTGCCCAACAGCGCGGTCGGCCCCGGCGGCATGCTGGTGGCATTCTCCGCGGCCCTTCTGCTGCTCCTCCTGGTCGCGGCGAGGCCTTCGCAGAAACTGAGGTAGCCGCGGGCCCACCGCTGGCGGGGACGCGTGGCAGAGTAGCGGGATGACCGCCACCGCCGGCCGGGCCGGGATCGAGATCGGGGCCTCGCCGCTGGACCCCGCGCAGCTGATGGCGATTGCCGATGGCGCGGCCGTGGACCTCGGCGCGGGGCTCGACGACAGGCTGGCCCCGGCCGCTGCGCTGGTGGCCAGGATGGCGCAGGCGGAGGCGCCGGTGTACGGCGTCAACACCGGGTTTGGTGCGCTGGCGGACACGCGGGTGCCACCCGAGGAGGTGCGCGAGCTGCAGCACTCGCTGCTGCGCAGCCACGCCGCCGGCGCGGGAGCGCCCCTGCCGCGCCGCCTGGTGCGGGCGATGCTGGCCATTCGGCTGTCGACCGTGGCGCGGGGCAACTCCGGGGTCCGCCCCGAGGTCGCGCGGCGGATCGCCGAGATGCTCAACCGCGACCTTGTGCCGGTGGTGCCTGAGATCGGTTCGCTTGGCGCGTCGGGGGACCTCGCCCAGCTGGCGCACACCTTCCTCCCGCTGATCGGGGAGGGCGCCTACCTCGATGGCGGCGACGGGGCCGACCTGGCGCCGTTGAGCCTCGGCCCCAAGGAGGGCCTGGCGCTCACCAATGGCACCGACGCGATGCTCGCCGCCGGCGTGCTGGCGGCCGCCGACGTCGCGGTCCTGGTATCGACGGCCGACGTCGTCGCCGCGCTCAGCGTCGAGGCGCTGCTGGGCACCGACCGGCCCTTTGCCGAGCGCGTCCATGCGCTCCGGCCCCACCCCGGGCAGCTGGCCAGCGCCGCCAACCTACGCCGGCTCCTGGCCGGCAGCGAGGTGGTGGCGTCGCACCGCGAGTCGCACCACGCGGTCCAGGACGCGTATAGCCTCCGCTGCACGCCACAGGTCCACGGCGCCTGCAGGGACCTTGCCGGCTGGGCGTCCGCGGTGTTCGAGCGCGAGCTGGCCTCCACCATCGACAACCCGCTTGTCTTCGTCGACACCGAGGAGGTGGTGTCGGGCGGCAACTTCCACGGCGAGCCACTCGCGTTTGCCCACGACTCCATGGCGATCGCCCTCGCCGAGGTCGGCTCCATCTCCGAGCGCCGCGTTAACCGCCTACTCGACGCATCGCTCTCGCGGGGGCTGCCCGCCTTCCTCTCCCGCCACAGCGGCCTTAACTCCGGCCTGATGCTGGCGCAGTACACCTCGGCGGCGCTGGTCACGGAGCTGCGCCTGCTGGCGCAACCCGCCAGCATCCACTCGATCTCCACCTCCGCGGAGCAGGAGGACCACGTCTCGATGGGGTGGACCGCCGCGCGGCAGACGATGGCGGCAGTCGAGCACTGCGCGCGGGTGCTGGGGATCGAGCTGATGGCCGCTTGCCAGGGGCTTGAGCTGCGCGCCCCGCTGCGCCCGGGGCCCGCCGGCGGGGCCGTCCTCGCCCTGGTGCGCCGGTCCGTCCCCACCCTCGAGCGCGACCGCGCGCTGGATGGCGACATCGCCGAGTGCGCCCGGCTGGTCCGGGGCGGCGACGTGCTGGCCGCGGCCCGCGGGGCGGTGGGGGACATCGCCTGACTCCCACCTACCGGGCGCCGCGCGGGACGGAGCTCACCTGCCTCGGCTGGCAGCAGGAGGGCGCCTATCGCTGCCTCCTGAACAACCTCGACCCCGAGGTGGCCGAACGGCCTGCGGACCTGGTCGTATACGGCGGCACCGGCAAGGCGGCGCGCTCCCCTGAGGCGCTGGAGACGATCCTCACGACCCTGCGCCGGCTGCGCGCCGACCAGACGCTGCTGGTCCAGTCCGGCAAGGCCGTCGGCGTTTTCGAGACCCACGAGATGGCGCCGCGCGTCCTCATCGCCAACAGCCTGCTGGTCCCCGCCTGGGCCACGTGGGAGGAGTTCCGCCGCCTCGAGGCCATGGGCCTGACGATGTACGGCCAGATGACCGCCGGCTCGTGGATCTACATCGGCACCCAGGGGATCCTGCAGGGCACCTACCAGACCTTCCTCGCGCTCGCCGAGCAGCGCTTCGGCGGCAGCCTCAAGGGCCGCCTGGTGGTGACTGCCGGACTGGGGGGCATGGGCGGGGCGCAGCCGCTGGCGGTGACGATGAACGACGGCGTCGCGCTGTGCATCGACGTCGACGGGGAGCGCGTCCGCCGCAGGCTGGAGACCGGGTACCTGGACAGCGTCTCCGCCTCCCTCGAGGAGGGCCTCGCCGACGCCGACCGTGCGCGCCGCGAGGGCCGCGCCACGTCGATCGGCGTGGTCGCCAACGCCGCCACGGCGCTGCCGTGGATCGCGGGCAGTGGCATTGCCGTCGACGTGGTCACCGACCAGACCTCGGCGCACGACCCCCTGGTCGGCTACGTCCCCGCGGGCCTGGACCTCCCCGCCGCCGCGGCGCTCAGGGAGAGCGACCCCGACGAGTACGTGCGCCGCGCCCGCACCTCGATGGCCGAGCACTGTCGGGCGATGGTCGTCCTCAAGGAGCTGGGCGCGGAGGTCTTCGACTACGGCAACAACCTGCGCGAGGAGGCGCTGCGCGGGGGCTTTGCGGAGGCCTACTCCTACCCCGGCTTCGTACCCGCCTACATCCGGCCGCTGTTCAGCGAGGGCAGGGGCCCGTTCCGCTGGGTGGCGCTGTCGGGGGAACCCGCCGATATCGCCGCCACCGACCGCGCGCTGGCCGCAGCGTTACCCGACAACGAAGGGCTCAACCGCTGGCTGCGCCTCGCCGCCGAGCGCGTGCAGTTCCAGGGGCTGCCGGCGCGCATCTGCTGGCTTGGCCTCGGCGAGCGGGCGCGCGCCGGCGAGGTTTTCAACCAGCTGGTCGCGCGGGGCGAGGTGAGGGCGCCGGTGGTGATCGGCCGCGACCACCTCGACAGCGGCTCGGTCGCGTCGCCCCACCGCGAGACGGAGGCCATGCGCGACGGGTCCGACGCGATCGCAGACTGGCCGATCCTCAACGCGCTGCTCAACACCGCGTCAGGGGCCAGCTGGGTGGCGGTGCACCACGGCGGCGGTGTGGGGATGGGGATGTCGATCCACGCCGGCGCCCAGGTGGTGGTCGACGGCACCGCCGAGGCGGCGCGCCGGGCCCAGCTGGTGCTCACCAACGACCCCGCGACTGGCGTGATGCGCCACGCTGACGCCGGCTACCCCGAGGCCCTGGCGGCGGCGGCGCGCGAGCGCCTCGACCTGCCGTCGGTGGAGCGCCCGTGACTGGAGCGGCGGGGGATGGGCGCGCGGACAGCTGGCTGCACGCCTCGACCGCCGCCGCCGCCGACCTGCTGTTCATGGGCGCTCCGACGGCCGCCCTGAGCCTTTCGCCCAGCCGCGCGGACACCACCCCCGCGGAGCTGCGCCGCGTCCTCCGCCGCTTCCCGCTGTGGGACGCGGAGACCGAGGTGGCCCTGGCCACCGTGCGCTGCCACGACGCCGGCGACATCGACATGGCGGGCGACCCGGTCGCCGCCCGCGAGCGCCTTGCCGAGGCGGTCGCCGGCGTCGTCGGCCGCGACTCGGCGCCCGCGCTTGCCATCTGCGGTGGCGACAACTCCATCACCGCCGCCGCGGTCACCGGCCTGGCCCGCGGCCTGGGCGTTGCGCTGGACTCCGGCGCCGTCGGCCTGGTGACGATCGATGCCCACCACGACATGCGCGACCCCAGTCCCCGGCCCAACAACGGCTCACCGGTGGCCGAGCTGCTGGCCGCTGGGCTGCCGGGGAGGTGCATCGCGCAGGTTGGCATCTCCCGCTTCGGCAACCAGGAGGAGCTCGGGGAGCGTGCCCGGGCCGCGGGCGTCCGCGTGTTCGACACCGCGGCGATCGCCCGCGACGGCATCGGTGCCCTGATGGACGACGCCCTGTCGATGGTTGCCGCCCAGCACATCTACCTGGATGTCGACCTGGACGTCCTCGACCGCGCCTTCGCCCCCGCGTGCCCGGCATCGATGCCGGGAGGGCTGACACCCCGCGAGCTGCTCGACGCGGTGGGCCGCGCCGCGTTTGACCGCCGGGTCGTGGCGATGGACCTGGTGGAGGTCGACGCCGCCGCGGACGTCGCCGACATCACCCTGCGGATGGCGGGCAGCGTCCTCCTGGTCTTCGCCGCGGGGCTGGCGCGGCGGCGGCGGCCCGAGGCCTGATGACCGGCGGCGACCTGCTGGTTCGCAACATCGGCGAGCTGGCCACCTGCGACCCCGCGGTCGACAGCGACGCGGGCGTGATCCTGGACGCCGCGATCCTGGTGCGGGACGGCCATGTCGCCTGGTGCGGGGCCGAAGCCGAGCTGCCCGCCCACCTCGCCGGCGCCGCCTCGGCGGAGGTCGACGCCGGGGGGGCGTGCATGGTGCCGGGATTTGTCGACTGCCACACCCACCTGGTCTTTGGCGGCGAGCGCGCCGGCGAGTTCGACGCCCGCCATCGGGGCTCGACCTACGAGGAGATCGCCGCCGGCGGCGGCGGCATCCGCGCCACCGTCGCCGCCACCGCCGCGGCCGGCGACGATGAGCTACTGGAGGTGGCCGCGGCCCGCGCCCGCAGGGCGACGGGGGCGGGCACCACCACCATCGAGGTGAAGTCGGGCTACGGCCTCCTGCCGGCCGCCGAGCTGCGCCTGCTCGACCTAACCCGCGACCTCGCTGCGCGGGTCGACGCCGACGTGGTTGCGACGCTGCTCGCGCTGCACAGCACCCCCGCGGGGATGACCCAGGCGGACTACGTCGACCTGGTGCTGGCCGAGCTGCTGCCCGAGGCCGCCGGGCGGGCGGTGTTCTGCGACGTCTTCTGCGACGCCGCCGCGTTCGGGGTGGCGGACTGCGAGCGCGTCCTGGCGGCGGCCCGCGACCTGGGACTGCGGCCCAAGCTCCACGCGGAGCAGCTGAGCGCCTCGGGTGGGGCGGCGCTGGCGGCGCGCGTCGGCGCCGCCTCCGCCGCCCACCACGAGCACCAGTCGCCCGGCGCTGCCCGCGCCCAGGCGGCGGCCCGCGTGGGTGGCGTGGTCCTGCCGGGCGCGGCGCTGTCGCTGGGCGGTCCCTACCCCGATGGCCGCGCCCTGATCGACCTCGGCATGACGGTGGCGCTGGCCACCGACTGCAACCCCGGCACCAGCAACACCATTGACATGCGCCTGATGATCGCCCTTGCCGTCGGCCTCCTCGGGCTGACGCCGGCGGAGGCGCTGGTCGCCGCCACCCGGGGGGCGGCGGCGGCCCTCGCGCTGACCGATCGCGGGGTCCTCGCGACGGGCCGACGCTTCGACGCCGTCCTGCTGGATGCGGCCACCCACGTCGACATCAGCTACGCCCTCGGCGGGGTGGCGGTGAAGACGACCTGGGTGCGGGGCGCCGAGGTGGTGGCCTAGCCGGCCACCTCGCCGAGGATCCCCATCGCGTCCAGCAGCTGGGCGTCCGACAGGTAAGGCGCCGGCCCGAGGCGCAGGCGCGGGCCGCGGGTATCCGTCAGCACGCCACGAAGCGCGAGCTGCGACGCGATCGCTGCGGCCCGGTCCGTCGTCAGGGCGAGGAAGCCGCCGAGGCCTTCCAGCGGCGTTTCCCGGTCGCGGGTGATCTTGGTGGGAAGGTCGAGGCGGTCGAAGGCCTCGGCCAGCACACGCACCTGGTGGCGATAGGAGTCGACCAGCAGCGCGGGGGTTAGGCCGCGCTCCTCGAAGAAGCGGAACACCCGGGCGGCACGGTAGTGGCTCGTCGGGTCGTATGTCGACCCGGCGAAGCGCGCGGGGCCATCGCCGTAACCCACCCCGCCCGGCCGGGCCGGGTCCGCCAGCGCATCGAACTCCGCGAACCAGCCGGTGACCACCGGCCGCAGCTGGTCGGCGTGGGGTGGC
>JAXDLV010000056.1:0-10065 GCA_034666445.1 Chloroflexota bacterium
CACTGGCCATCACGCCGGCGGCGCTACCTGAGCTGGGCGCGCTGCGCGAGCCCGGTCAGAGCTGGCAGAGCGCCGAGGCCGCCGTGATGGCCAGTGTCACGCCACCGCCGGAGACGCCCCTCGACCCCCTGCTCCCGGGCGACCTCGAGAGCAGCGCGCGGCAGGGCAGCTACAGGCACATGCTGACCCAGGCGCTGCTGTGGCTGGTCGCCATCGACGAGCCGACGCGCTACACCCTCCCGCAGGCGCGTGCGATCACCTTCCGCGCTATCGGTCAGTGGTTCGCCGGGATGTTCGACCCCGTCACCCGCCAGTTCTCGCGCCGCTGGGAGCGGGCCCGCGATGACTGGGAGAAGAGCGGCGAGGTGGTGGCCAAGCAGAAGGCGCGGCAGCAGCGGCGCCAGCGCGAGGTCGACGTCGACCCGCAGGCCGGTCCCCTCTCCGGCCGCTAGCTAGGCGATCGCCACCATCCGCTCGACCGCCAGCCGGGCGCGGTTGGCGATCTCCGTCGGGACGCGCACCTCGTAGACGTCGTCGCGCAGCGACCGGTGCACCCCCTCCAGGGTGATCATCTTCATGTAGCGGCATATGGCGTGCTCCGCCGCGGGGAAGAAATTCTTGCCCGGCACCTCCTTGGCGAGCCGGTGGAGGATGCCGTTCTCGGTGGCGACCACGAAGTCCTGGGCCGCTGACGCCTTCGCCTCGCGGATGATGCCCTCGGTGCTGAGCACCTTCAGCCGCGGTGAGTCGCCGAACCGGTACAGCGTCGAAGTGGTGCATCCGCACTCGGGGTGTACCAGCAGCTCTGCGCCCGGGTGGGCCTCCATCGCCTGGTCGATGTCGTCGGCGTCGATGCCGGCATGGACGTGGCACTCGCCCATCCAGACGTGCATCTTGCGGCCGGTGACGCGCTCGAGGTGGGCGCCGAGGAACATGTCCGGCAGGAAGAGGATCTCGCGGTCCTCGGGGATGGCGCGGATCACCTTCTCGGCGTTTCCCGACGTGCAGCAGTAGTCCGACTCGGCCTTCACGTCGGCGGTGCAGTTGACGTAGCTCACCACTACCGCGCCGGGGTACTCGGCCTTCCAGGCCCGCAGCTGGTCGCCGGTGATGCTGTCCGAGAGGCTGCAGCCGGCGTCGAGGTCCGGGATCAGGACGCGCTTGTCGGGCGAGAGGATCGACGCCGTCTCGGCCATGAAGTGGACGCCGCAGAAGATGATGACATCCGCCTCGGTGCGCGCCGCCTGCTGGGAGAGCCCCAGCGAGTCACCGACGTAGTCGGCGACGTCCTGCACCTCGGGCACCTGGTAGTTGTGGGCCAGGATGACGGCGTTGCGTTCCCGGGCCATTTCGCGGATCTCCCGCGAGAGGGTCGCGATGCCCTCGGTGCTGAGGGAGTAGGTGGGTAGTGCTTCCAATCAGAGTCCCTCCAATACTCTACAAGCGTGAATTCAGCGCCAGGATTCCCCCGCCGCGCCTGCGCCACCTGGCGGGGGAGCCGCTGACGTGTCCCTGAGGGTGGCCTTCGACACGTCGGTGACGGACTTCGACCGCGGCGGCACCAAGCGATACGTCGACGCGCTGCTCGCCCGCCTGCGCGAGCGTGACGACGTCGACGTGATCGAGGTCGACATGCGCAGCGCCTGGCCGTGGGCAGCCCGCCTGCCACGGCGGGCGCGGATCCTGCTGCACGACCTCCGCTGGGTGCCATCGGGGAGCGTCGCCGCGGCCCGCGACCTGGGCGTCGACCTCTGGCACGGCGCCGGCTTCAAGGTCCCCGCCACCGACGCCATCGCCACCAGCCTCACCATCCACGACGACACCCCCTGGGACTCGCCGCCAACCGCCCGGCTCTACAACCGCGTCTACATGCGCGCCGCCCTGCGCCGCGCGGCGCCCCACCTTCGCGGCGCGATCACCAGCACCGATCTCACCGCCCGCGCCATCGCGGAGCGCCTTCCGGGGCTGGGGCCGCGCATCCACGTGACCCCTTGGGGCGTCGACCACGACACGTTCCGCGTGCTGGCCCCGGCCGAGGCGGAGGCCGCCCTCGCGCGGCTGGGAGTCGAGCCGCCGTACGTGCTGATGGTGTCGCCATACGGTCCCCGCAAGAACCAGGCGAAGATGATGGCGGCGCTGGACCAGCTGCCCCACGGCAGCGAGCTGAAGCTGGTGATCGCCGGACGTAACGAGCAGGACCTGCGCTGCGAGCTGCCCACCATCCGCCTCGGCCAGGTCGACGACAACCAGCTGGCGGCGCTCTACAACGGCGCCGAGCTGCTCCTCTACGCGAGCCTGAAGGAGGGCTTCGGCCTCCCCGTGATCGAGGCGATGGCCTGCGGCTGCCCGGTGGTGGGCAGCCGCGGCACGGTGATCGAGGAGATTGGCGGCGACGCCGCCGAGCTGGTGGACCCGCGCGCCGAGGAGGCGATCACCGCCGGCGTCCGCGCGGTGCTGGAGGACGCCGGGCATCGCGACGAGATGCGGACGGCGGGCCTGCAGAACGCCGCCAGGTTCACCTGGGAACGCACCGCCGACCTCACTGTTGCAGCCTGGCAACAGATGACATAGCCGGCCCCGAGGGGGGTCGAGCCGGCGCCGGGCCGGGTTACGCTGGCGCCATGCAGCGCGACGGCGTGAGCACACCCGCGCGGCGGCTTGTCGACCGGCCGGCGTCGATGAGCCGCAGCCTGCGCGGGCTGCTGATCCTGATGCGGCCCAGGCAGTGGGTGAAGAACGCCCTGGTGCTGGCGGGACCGCTGTTCGGGTCGCGGCTGTTCGAGCCGGACGTGCTCGAGCGGACGCTGGTGGCGTTCGCCGCGATGTGCCTGGTAAGCAGCGCCGGCTACGTGTTCAACGACCTCCGCGACGCGGCCCGTGACCGCGCCCACCCGCAGAAGTCGCGGCGGCCGGTTGCCAGCGGAGTCGTCAGCGAGCGCGCCGCGGCGACCACGGCGCTAGTGCTGCTGCTGGCGGCGGTGGTGGCCGGCTACCTGAGCGCCCCCACGGTGGCGGCCCTGGTGGCGGCGTACGCCGCGTTGATGCTGCTGTACTCCGTGTGGGGCCGGGGCCAGGCGCCCCTCGACGTCTTCATCATCGCGTCGGGGTTCCTCATCCGCGCGCTGGCGGGTGCGGCCGCGGCCCCCGTCGACCCCTCGCCCTGGTTCCTGGCCCTGACGGTGCTGCTGGCGCTGATGCTGGGGTTCGGCAAGCGCCGCGCCGAGCTGTCGCTGCTGGGCGAGGGGCCGGCCCCCGCGCGCACCAGCCTGTCCGCCTACACCCCCGCCGTCCTCGACCAGCTGCTGTCGGTGCTGGCGGCCAGCATCATCGTGCTCTACGCGATCTACGCGGTCGGGATCGGCGCCCGGCTGGGCACCGGCGACATGATCCTGACCTGGCCGCTGGTGCTGGCCGGCATCATCCGCTATCTCCAGGTGAGCCACACCACCACCCGGCCGCCCGACGAGCTGCTGGTCTCGGACCGGGTGCTGCTGGCGCTGGTCCTGGTCTTCGCGCTGGTGGCCGGCGCGGTGCTGCGCCTCCACACCCACCTGATCGCGCCCTTCCCGATCTAGCTCAGAGCGGCGTGACCCGCCGCACGAGGGAGAGCACCAGCAGCGCCTGGCCGGCGTGGTACGTGACGATGATCGCCAGCCGCATCCACCGCCTGGGGCTCACGAAGCGGTTGAGCGAGATCAGCGTGTCCGATGCGTAGAAGAGGAGCCCCCCAACCTGCGCCTCCGGGCGGCCGCTGGCCATTGCCAGGCCCAGCATCGCGGTGATCGTCGCGGAGTAGGCGACCACCGCCGGCACGATGCGGCCCCGGCCCCGCGCCTGGATGCCGGCGACCACCCGGGGCAGCACGATCATCCCTGGCAGCAGCGCGAAGAACGCCAGCAGCGCCGCGAGCTGGAGCGGCACGCCCAGGCTGAGGAAGCCCGCGATGTAGCAGAGGTGACCCAACAGGAAGGCGCCGAGCCCGGCGAGGAACATGTCGCGGCGCAGCATCAGGAACACGTCGCCGACCAGCCCCAGCGCAAGCGCCGCGACGAACCAGTGGCGCTGCGCCTCGCTCTCGGCCGGCAGCACCAGTGCGATGGCCACCAACCCCACCATCACCGCCGGCTTGCACACGTATTCGAGGCGCTTCCGCTCGGTCACCACCGCCACCCAGTCGACCGCCGCCACGAGCGCGGTGAGGACGCCGAGAAGAGGCAGCGCGCCGGTCATTTCGCGGACCCTAGCAGCTGCCGGAGCGGCTCCGTGGAAGGGCGGGCAGTAAAGTGGCGGGGTGAAAATCAGCGACCTCACCACGCCCGCGCTGGTGGTCGACGCGGACGACCTCGACTTCAACCTGGAGACGATGGCCGCTGCCCTGCCGGGTGGCCGCCTGCGGCCCCACGTCAAGGCCCACAAAACCACGGGCCTGGCGAGGCTCCAGGCTGAGGCCGGCCACCGTGCCTTCACCTGCGCCACGATCCGCGAGGTCGAGGGCATGGCCGCGGCCGGGCTCGGCGAGGACCTTCTGTTGGCCAATGAGGTCCTCGACGCGAGCCGGCTGGGCCGGGTCGACGCCCGCGTAACCGTGGCGGTCGACTCGGAGGCGACGATCGCGGCCGCCGCGGCGGGCGGCGTGAAGGAGGTGCTGGTCGACGTCAACATCGGCCTACCCCGCTGCGGGTGCCAGCCGGAGGAGGCCGGGCCCCTGGCGGACACCGCCCGCGCCGCCGGCCTCACCGTGCGGGGGGTGATGGGCTACGAGGGCCACGTCAACGGCATGGAGGAGCGGGCGATGCGCGAGGAGCTGGCGCCCCAATGCCTCGACCTGCTGCTGCAGGCGCACGAGGCGGTGGGCGGCGATGTCATCTCAGCCGGCGGCACCGGCACTTACGACATGCACCCCCGCGCCACCGAGATCCAGGCCGGCTCCTACGTCCTGATGGACACCACCTACGGCCGCGCCGGCCTGCCCTTCAAGCTCGCTCTCAGCGTCCTCAGCACCGTGGTCTCGGTGTCCTCATCGGGGTACGCCGTGTGCGACGCGGGGCTCAAGTCGCTGGGCATGGACCACGGCAACCCCGACATCGAGGGCGGCCAGGTCTTCATCGTGTCCGACGAGCACATCACCTTCAGCGCCCCCGACGTCACGATCGGGCAGCGCATCAGGGTCAAGCCCGCGCACGTCGACCCCACCTGCGCGTACCACGAGGCGATGCACCTGGTCCGGGGCGACGAGGTGCTGGAATCGTGGCCGGTGGACCTGCGCGGATGGTGACCACGCGTGTGGCCCCGGCGGCGGCCGTGGCGGGCAGCACGACCTGGAAGAACTGGGGCGGCAACCAGCTCTGCCGGCCGATCTCCATCGAGACACCGGGCAGCGAGGAGGAGATCGTGGCCATCGTCCGCGGCGCCGCCGAGCGCGGCGAGCGGGTCAAGGTCTTCGGCGCGGGGCACTCCTTCACCGACATCGCCTGCACCGACGGCCGGATGCTCAGCCTGGAGCGCTACAACCGCGTGCTCCATGTCGACGAGCGGCAGTGCACGGTGCGGGTCCAGTCGGGAATCACCATCGAGCGCCTCGGCGCGGAGCTGGCCCGCTACGGCCTGGCCCAGCCCAACCTTGGCGACATCGGCTACCAGTCGATCGCCGGGGCCATCTCCACGGCAACCCACGGCACGGGGCGAAACCTGGGCAACATCTCGACCCAGGTGAAGGCCGTCACGATCGTGGCCGGCGACGGCACCGTCATCGAGGCCGACGCCGAGAAGGAGCCGGACGTCTACGCCGCGGCGCGCGTCAGCCTGGGCGCGCTGGGGATCATCTCGACGGTGACGCTGCAGTGCGTCCCCGCCTTCACCCTGCGGTCGATCGAGGAGCCCAAGACACTTGACGAAGTCCTCGCCAACTTCGACGAGTACGTCGAGTCCAACGACCACTTCGAGTTCTTCTGGTTCCCTCACACCGACGGTGCCCAGGCGATCTTCAACAACCGCACCGACGAGCCGGCGGCGCCCCCGAGTCGTGGCAGCGCGTGGCTCAACGACGTGCTGCTGGAGAACCACGCGTTCGGCGTCGTGCAGCGAGTGGGATCGCTGCGGCGCCGCTGGATCCCGTCGCTGAACCGGTTCAGCGTCAGGCTGATCAGCCGGCGCGAGGTGGTCGACCTCAGCCACAACATCTTTATCAACCCCCGCCTGGTGCGATTCGTGGAGATGGAGTACGCCATCCCCCGCGAGGCGGTGGTCGACACGATCCGCGACGTGCGCAGGATGATCGACCGCACGGGGATGAACATCAGCTTCCCGGTGGAGGTCCGCGTCGCCGCGGCAGACAACATCCCGCTGAGCACTGCGACCGCCCGGCCGACGGCCTACATCGCGGTGCACGTCTTCCACCGGCTGCCATTCGACCGCTACTTCCAGGAGGTCGAGGCGATCATGAACGGCGTCGACGGCCGCCCCCACTGGGGCAAAATGCACTACCAGACGGCGCGGACGCTGGCGCCACGCTACCCGCAGTGGGACCGCTTCATCGCGGTCCGCGACCGGCTTGACCCGGCGCGGGTGTTCGCGAACCCGTACCTGGAGCGCGTCCTGGGCTGACCCGGCGCGCCCGCCGGCTACTGCCCGGTGAGCCTGTCGCCCAGCTCCCCCAGCCGCGCCCTCGCTCCGCCGCGGAGGGTGCCGCCGTGGCCGAAGCACGCCGTCGCCACGTCCTCCTCCGCGAGGCGGACCACGCTGGCGACGGTGGCAACCGGGTCCTCGTCGTGGTCGCCCACGGGCCGGGTGAGATTGCCCCGGATGGACATCGCCGCGGCGTCGCCGACGAAGACCGTGCCCGAGCGATCGTGGACATAGGAGACGTGGTCCATCGTGTGCCCCGGGGTGGCCACCACCCGGAGGCCCGCCGCCTCGATGACGTCCCCGTCGGCGACGATGCGGTTCACCCGGGCGGGCGTGGCGCGGGCCGGCACCAGCCGCTCCGACAGCGCCAGCATCACGCGCCAGTGCAGGCTGGTGGCCACCAACGGCGGCGGCGGCGCGTCGCCGCGGATGATCTCGGCCTCCCCCCTCGAGGCCACCACCTCGGCGCCGGTGGCCTTCTGGATCGCCGCCAGCGCGCCCACGTGGTCGACGTGGTGGTGGGTGATGACGATCGTGGTGATGTCGCGTGGCCGCCGGCCGATCCTCTCCACTACCGCGAGCACCTCTCGCGCCCGGCCGGGGAGGCCGGCGTCGACGAGGGTGAGGCCGCCGTTGTCGACGATGTATGCGTTGGTGAAGCCCCGCATCACCGAGACCTGGTAAACCCCTTCGGCAACCTCACGCATGGTGAGGCGGGAGCTTAGCTGAAGCCGGCGAGGCGCGCGCTGAAGGTGACAACGCCGGTGGTAGGTTTGCCGCGATGGCCAAGGACAGGACCGCAGCGCTGATCCTAGTCGACAAGCTCATCGACTGGGGCGTCGACACCGTCTTCGGGCTCCCCGGCGACGGGATCAACGGCATCATGGAAGCCCTCCGCGTCCGCCAGGACAGCGTGCGCTTCATCCAGGTTCGCCACGAGGAGAGCGCGGCCTTCATGGCCACCGGCTACGCGAAGTTCACGGGCCGCGTGGGCGTGTGCCTGGCCACCAGCGGCCCCGGCGCCATCCACCTGCTCAACGGGCTGTACGACGCCAGCATGGACGGCGCCCCCGTGCTCGCGATCACGGGGATGCAGTACCACGACCTGGTCGGCACCCACTACCAGCAGGACGTCAACATCGACTACCTCTTCCAGGACGTCGCGGTTTTCAACCAGCGGGTGATGAGCGCCGCCCACGTGGCCAACCTCGTCGACCTCGGGATCCGCACCGCGCTGGCCCGCCGCGGCGTGGCCGCCATCGCCTTTCCCAACGACCTCCAGGAGGAGACGCTCGGGGAGGACCAGCCCTCGCCCCGCAACATCCCGGGGCACACCGCCGCGGGCGACGCCGGCGCGCCCCAGCTGCCCCCGGCATCGGTGCTGCGCCGGGCAGCCGACCTCCTGGGCCAGCCGGGCCACCGGACCGTCATCCTCGCGGGCAGCGGGGCGCGCGGTGCGCGGGCGGAGCTCGAGGCGATCGCCGAGAAGCTCGGCGCCCCGATCGTGAAACCCCTGCTGGGCAAGGACGTCGTGCCGGACGACAGCTCCTACACCACGGGGGGCACCGGGCTGCTCGGGACGCGGCCCTCGGTGGAGGCGCTGGAGAAGTGCGACGCCCTGCTGATGGTGGGCACGTCCTTCCCATACATGGAGTACCTGCCCAAACCCGGCCAGGCGGCGGCGGTCCAGGTGGACATCGACGCCGCCCGCGTCGGCCTGCGCCACCCCGTCGACGTGGGGCTGGTCGGCGACGCCCGGGCGATCCTGGCCGAGCTGTTGGACCTCCTGCCGCGCAACCCCGACCGCGAGTTCCTGGAGGAGTGCCAGCGTGGCTACGCCCAGTGGCTGGAGCTGATGGAGGCGCGGGCGATGCGCGACGACGTGCCGATGAAGCCCCAGCGGGTGACGTGGGAGCTGGGCAAGCTCCTCGCCGATGACGCCATCATCGCCGCCGACACGGGCACCGTCACCACGTGGGTCGCGCGCCAGGTGCTCCTCCGCGGCAACCAGCGCTTCAGCTGCTCGGGCAACCTCGCGTCGATGGCCAACGCCCTGCCGTACGCGATCGCCGCCCAGGCCGCGTATCCCGGCCGGCAGTGCGTCGCCGTGGTTGGCGACGGGGGCCTCTCGATGCTCATGGCCGAGCTGGCCACCTGCGTCCGTCACCAGCTGCCGGTCAAGGTGATCGTGGTCAAGAACAACACGCTGGGAATGATCAAGTGGGAGCAGATGGTGTTCCTTGGCAACCCCGAGTACGGCGTCGAGCTGCAGCCGATCGATTTCGTCAAGGTGGCCGAGGCGTGTGGCGTCCGCGGGATGCGCATCGAGGACCCGACGACCTGCGGACCCCAGCTGGCCGAGGCCCTGGCGGCCGACGGGCCGGTGCTGGTGGAGGCGGTGGTCGACCCGTTCGAGGCCCCGATGCCGCCGAAGATCACGCCGGAGCAGGCGCTTCACATGGCCGAGTCCCTGGCCCGGGGCGAGCCCAACCGCGAACGCATCGGGCTCACCCTGTTCCGCGACATGATCGCCGAGAGCGCGTACCCGTCGAGCCCGGCAGGGGTGGCCGCACGGCTGGCCGACCGGCTCGGCCGCATGGTAGGGGGCGGCGGGGACCAGAACGTCGCTGGCGCGCTACCGCCCGAGGAGCCCCCGCAGGACTAGCCGCCCCGCGGCGGTGCCCGCATCGGCGACCATTGGCCGCGTGATCTCCGCTGCGGCGACGCGCCGGGCCGCCCTGGTCGTCGGATACATCGCGGCCTGGGTGGTCGCGGCCTTCGTCCCCATCCCCCTCAACGACATCGACGCCTTCTTCCTGCCCTCAGCGCAGCAGGTGCTCGCGGGCCACCCGCTGCTGGCCTATCAGCCGCTCGGCCAGATGGACTACCCCAACGCCAACGGACCGCTGGCGCTGTTTCCGCTCGCCGCGGCCGCCGCGCTGACGCAGGCGCTGGGGTGGATGGCGACCCTGCCCCTCCGCCGCGCGGTGATCCTCGCGCTGTTCAGCGTCGCGGTCCTGCTGATGGCGCGCGAGGGCGTGCGCGCGATCGACCGCCATCGCGACGAACCGCTGGCGGGCGGTCGCCGCTTGCTGGCGTACGGCGCCCTGGCGGCCGGCCCTCCCGTGTGGCAGGCGGTGGTCGGGTACGGCCACGTCGAGCAGCCGCTGGAGGCCTGGCTGGTGCTGCTGGCGGCGCGCTGGGTCGTCGCGGAGCGGCCCGCGCGCGCGGGCGTCTCCCTCGGCCTCGGGGTGCTGGCGCGGAGCACGGCGGCGCTCTTCGCGCTACCCCTGGCGCTGGCCGCCTGGCGCCGGGGCGCGGCGGCGGCGGGCGGGCGAAAGGACGTGCCGGGGGCGGCCCCGCTCCCGGGCGTGGCGCGGGCGGCGGCGGTCGCGGGCGCCAGCGTGGCCACTGCGGCCGCCGGGCTGCTGCCGTTCTTCC
>JAXDLV010000057.1:0-4102 GCA_034666445.1 Chloroflexota bacterium
ACCGACCCCCGGCCGGCTCGGGCAGCGGCCGCCCGCGTGGCGGCCTTCGACCTGCTGGTGTTCACGTCAGCCAACGGGGTGCGCGCCTTCGTCGCGATCGCCGCCGCCGCCGGCCACCCCGTCGCCCCTGACTCGACCCGCACCGTCCTCGCCGTCGGCCCGGCAACCGCCGCCGCAGCCGAGGCCGTCGGGCTGACCTGTGAGCCGCTGCCCGACCGTTTTGCCGGCGCCGGCCTGGCGGAGTGGCTGGCGGCGCGGCCGGCCTACCGGTCCGCGCTGCTCCCTGGCGCCGAGGTCACCACCGGCGCCGTGGCCGCGCAGCTTCGCGCGGGGGGCACCGCGGTGGAGGAGGTGGCGGTCTACCGCACCGTCGAGGACCCCGTCGCCGCCGAGGGGCTGGCCCGGGCACTCGAGGCGGGCGTCGACTATGTCGCCTTCACCAGCCCGTCGACCGTGCGCGCCTTCGTCGCGTCAGCCGGGCCGGCGGGCCCCGCGGCGGGGATCATCGTGGCGTGCATCGGTCCGACCACCGCCGCCGAGGCTGAGGCCCAGGGATTGACGCCGGCCTTGGTCGCCGACCCCCACACCGCGGACGCCCTGGCCGCGGCCATCGCCGTGCACGCGGCGGGCGCGGCGCGCTGATGGCCTTCCCCGAGAGCCGTCCCCGGCGGCTGCGCCGCACCCCGCTGCTGCGGGCGATCCTGCAGGAGGCGCGGCTCGCGCCCGAGGACCTCGCCCTGCCCCTCTTTGTCGCCGACGGGATCACGGAGCCGCGGCCGATCGAGAGCATGCCAGGCCACTTCCACCACACCGAGGCCAGCCTGCTCGACGAGTGCGCGGAGGTGGTCGACCTGGGCATCCCCATGGTGCTGCTCTTCGGCCTGCCGGGCGAGAAGAGTGAGCGGGGCGAGGGCGCCTGGGACGACGGCGGAGCGGTGCAGCGGGCGACCCGGGCCATCAAGTCGCGGTTCGGCGACCGGCTGGTGGTGGCCACCGACCTCTGCCTCTGCGAGTACACCACCCACGGGCACTGCGGCATCCTGGCGGGGGAGACGGTGGACAACGACGCCACCCTCGAGGCGTACTGCGAGACCGCCATATCCCAGGCCGAGGCGGGCGCCGACATCGTCGCCCCGTCGGGGATGATGGACGGCCAGGTGGGCGCGATCCGCGCGGCGCTGGACGACCTCGGCCACGAGCAGACCGCGATCCTGGCCTACTCCGCAAAGATGGCCAGCGCCTTCTACGGCCCGTTCCGAGAGGCGGTCGACTCCACGCCCGCGTTCGGCGATCGCCGCGCCTACCAGATGAACGGCGCCAACCTGGAGGAGGCGCTCCGCGAGGTGTGGCTCGACATCGACGAGGGCGCCGACATGGTGATGGTGAAGCCCGCGGGGCCGTACCTGGACGTCGTCAGCCGGGTGGCCGAGGAGTCCAGCGTCCCGGTGGCCGCGTACCAGGTCAGCGGCGAGTTCGCGATGCTCAGGGCGGCCGCCGACAGGGGCTGGCTGGACCACGACGCGGCCGTCATGGAGAGCCTGGTTTCGATCCGCCGGGCGGGTGCGAAGCTGGTGATAAGCTATCTCGCCAAAGACGCGGTCCGTATTGCAAACAGGGCCTCCGCGAACTCGCAAACGCCACCCCAGCGTGGGTAGGACAGCGGGTCCGGCGGCCCCCTCGGGGAGGTCCATTTGAGTCAAGGCGCAGGGCGTCATCCGCTCGTGCTCGCGGGCATCGTGCTGGTGACCACCGTGGTGATGGGGCTGGGCGCCTGGGGCCTGAACCGCGTGACCAACCCGCCCAGCGCGGATGTCTCCACGGGCATCCGGCCGTGCCCCAAGGCCCCGGCGGGCCACCCCGCTGCCAAGCCCAATCGCACCTTCACCGCCGCGCCGCCGATGACGCTGGATCCCGCCATGGCGTACACCGCGACGGTCTGCACGGAAAAGGGTCCGATCGTCATCCGGCTGCGCACCAAGGAGGCCCCCAATGCGGCCAACAACTTCGTCTTCCTCGCCAGCCAGGGCTTCTACGACGGCCTCACCTTCCACCGCGTCTGCCCCAACCCCGTGGACAGCAGCTGCCAGGGTGCCCCGGGAACACCGCTGCTGATCATCCAGGGCGGTGATCCCAAGGGCGACGGCACCGGCGGGCCCGGCTACACCATCCCTGACGACCCCGTCGTGGGTACCTACACGCCCGGCACCCTCGCGATGACGGCCGTGAGCGGCCAGCCGAACAGCGGTGGCAGCCAGTTCTTCATCGCCACCGGGGATGACAGCTTCCTCAGCCAGCTGGGCTCCTTCCCGATCTTTGGGGAGGTGACGGCGGGCCTCGACATCGCCCGGGCCATCGCCAAGGACGACAAGATCCTCTGGGCCGCGGTGGCCACCGGTCCGCTCCCGGCCGAGGCCCCCAGCGTCCCGGCAAGCCCCGCGGCCTCGGCCAGTCCCGCGGCCGGGGAGTCACCGTCACCGGTAGCGTCCGAGGCGGCGACGCCGCCGGCCCCCGCGACCTCGCCAACCTGAGCCCGGAGGCCGGCGCCGAGTCCCTTTTCGCGCGGGCACGCCGGGTGATCCCCGGGGGCGTCAACAGCCCGGTGCGGGCCTTCAACGCGGTGGGAGGGGAGCCCTTCTTCGCCGCCGGCGGTGAGGGCGCTTACATAAGCGACTCCGGCGGCGGGCGCTACCTCGACCTCGTCTGTGGCTACGGTCCGCTGATCCTCGGCCATACCCCGCCGGTGGTCGTCGAGGCCATCCGCCGCCAGGCGGGGGTGGGGATTGGCTACGGGGCACCGACGGAGGCGGAGACGGAGCTCGCCGAGCTGGTGGTGAAGTTGGTGCCGGGCATCGAGATGCTGCGCCTGGTGACCTCGGGGACGGAGGCGACCATGTCCGCGACCAGGCTGGCCCGCGGCTTCACCGGGCGCAGGCTGGTGGCCAAATTCGCCGGGGGCTACCACGGCCACGCCGACCACCTCCTGGCGGAGGCCGGCAGCGGGGCCGCGACGCTCGGTATCCCCGCCTCGGCCGGCGTCCCCCCCGAGTTCGCCGCGCTGACGGCGGTCCTGCCGTACAACTCGGTGGCGGCGGTCGAGGAGTTCTTCGCCGCCCGTGGCGACGAGCTGGCGGCGGTGATCGTTGAGCCGGTGGCCGGCAACATGGGTGTGGTCGAGGGACGGCCCGAGTTCCTGGCGATGCTGCGTCGCCAGTGCACCGCCCATGGGGCGCTCCTGGTGTTCGACGAGGTCATCAGCGGCTTTCGGCTGGGCCTGGGCGGGGCACAGGCCACCCTCGGGATCACCCCTGACCTGACCTGCCTGGGCAAGGTGATGGGCGGGGGCCTGCCGCTGGCGGCCTATGGCGGCCGCGCGGAGGTGATGACCCACGTCGCCCCCGTGGGCGACGTCTACCAGGCGGGAACGCTGGCCGGCAACCCCGTGGCGGTGGCGGCAGGGCTGGCCACGCTGGGCGCCCTGGTGGACAACCCCCCCTACGACGCCCTCGACCGGGCCGGTGCAGCCATCGCCCGCGGCATCGAGTCAGCCGCCGCGAAGGCCGGGGTGGATATCACGATCAACCGCGTGGGCTCCATGCTCACCCCCTTCCTGGCCCCCGGGCCGGTGGTCGACTATGCCTCGGCGCGGGCCTCGGACACTCGCGCCTACGCCCGGCTCTTCCACGCGCTGCTGCGCGCCGGGGTATCGGTACCGCCCTCGCAGTTCGAAGCATGGTTCGTCTCGTTGCCCCTGGCGGAGTCCCACCTCGACGAGGCGCTGGCCGAAATCGGGGGGGCGACGGAGACGGTATTCAGGCGCTAAGCTAGAGATTGCCCATGGGAATCATGTCGCACTGGTACCTCTTCCTCATTCTTGGGGCCATCGCGCTGATCGTCTTCGGTCCGCAGCGACTCCCCGAGCTTGGCGCGGGCCTCGGCAAGGCGCTGCGGGAGTTCCGCAAGGGCGCCACCGAGCTGACCGACACCTTCAAGGAGGAGACCGCGGCCGCGGCGAAGCCGAATGCCGCGACCCCCACCGCCACCGGGACCACCCACGTGGCCCCCGCGGCAGCGGCCGAGGCCGCCCCGGCGCCCGCCGCCCCAG